>CAVBNJ010000134.1:0-7206 GCA_963596755.1 bacterium | reverse complement strand
GAAGCAGTGTTCTCTTATTCCACGCTTTTCCCTGTATAACCGCCAGAATCGGCAGCATCAGCAAAGCACTTCCATGAATCGTTGCTGCCAGGAGGATCAGCACTACAGCTATCAGATATTTCTTTTCCAAGATCATGCAAAGACTCAGCAAAACAATTCCTACCGCAATAAACTGTCTCATTCCATTGAACATCCAGGACAAATAATCTGTGGAGGCTACAAACATAAACAAACATAAAAGAAAATTTTCTGAATAAGTACGAAAAAAATAGGCTACACATAAGATCTGAAACGCTGCAATCAGAAGAAAAAATAATTTGTCACTGTTTCCAATTACTGTCTTCATCAATATTGTCAATACAGAAAAACCCTGGTCCTTTGTATTGGCGGACAAATACGATGTTATTGCTGTGATGGACTCTGGTGCTTTCAGAAATGTCTGCCGGTAATTTTCTGTATCTCCAAAATCACTGCGTTCCATACACCACAAAATGTACGGACATACCACACAAAACACTGCAGTCCAACGCCATCGATATTCTGTTTTTCCTAAAACCTGGATCTTTTTTTCTGGTACAGCAATCTTTAAAAAAGTTCCAGCCGCTGCAAGCCATATCAGCATCCACCAGTAATTTGTCAGCACCATGATTTTTCTATCCTTTCAGACTTCGCACCGTTCTCTCCACCACAACTTCTTTCCGAAACTCTCTCTCCATCTTCTCTCTCCCCGCCTTTCCCATTTTCTCCCGTTCTTCTCTGCTGTAATGCAGCATTTTTTTCATTGCCTGATACAGCATCTCTTTATTTTGGACTTCAACCAGCAGACCGCTCTTCCCATCCTCTACGCTTTCCCGGCACCCGGGGATATTGGTTGTGATGATGGGGCGGCCGGTTGCTGCAGCTTCTAAAAGGACGTTGCTCATTCCCTCATGGTAGCTGGGGAGCACTACGCAGTCTGCTTCTATGTAAAACGGGCGTGGATCTGGCTGAAAACCGTAGAAATGGGCGATTTCAAGTTTTTCCAGTTCGTCTGCCTGCGATTGGTACTCCTCTTCAAAAAAGCCAACCAGATCGAGAATAAAATCCTCGCTTTCTTTTTTTAGGCGGCGGACAGCGCAGAACAGTTCGTCGATTCCTTTTTCTTTCATGATTCGCCCAAGATACAGGAAATGGATGCATCTGTGATTCGGATAAGGTTCCATTTTGTATCGTTCTAAATTGATTCCCGCACCGGGCAGAATGATCTGTTGATCGGCTGATATAATTTTTCTGTCACGGAATTCACGGGCATTTTCTTCATTTTCGAAAAAAACGTATTTTACTTTTTTGAAAGCGATTCGATATAATGCAGCAACAAACTCAGCCAGCAGTGGCTTTTGAAATGCACTTCCAAGGCCTTGTACATTTGCATAATAGGAAATCTTTTTTTGGCTGCAGAGCAGTCCTATGTAAATATTCGGTTTGATTGAATAAGTAAGTACAAGGTCTGGCTTTGTCTTTTTCAGCAGTCTTTTATAATCCAACAGCAGCTTTGTTTCTGCCAATGGATTCACCCCACGGCGATTCATGGTTACTGGAATGCATCGGATTCCCATTTTTCGAAAATCTTCTTCATGACCGACAAACGGCATTGCCAAAACTACTTCATACTCCTTCTGCAATGCTTCCACCAGTTCTTTTCGAAACTGCCAGAACATATAAGAATGGTTTGTCACAATTAGGATTCGCTTTTTCATTACTCTTTTCATTACTCCTTTGTTTTAGATTATACCACTTTTCATGTTATATGCAATTACTTTTCTCATTATTTTCCAGTATCTTTCTTCTGTCTTCGACATGTTCCGTTACATTTCTATCTATTTTCCCTTTTTCCGCACAAAAAAAGAACAACCATATCTCTATGATTGCTCTTCTCTCTTATTTCTTTCTATTCGTTTTCTTCCACCATCTGGCACCGCACTGCATATCGTGTTCCCAGTCCATAGTTGCACGTAAATAAGGTCAGGTCCCATGCTCCGTCTTCCAGCATTCGGTCGGTTTCTTCCGGATTCATGATGTCGGATGCGGCTACTTTGTACTGGAATTCATTTCCATCTGCATCTGTGAAATTGATCTCGCTTCCGATCGGCAGGGTTCGGATTCCGCTGAAGTGGCGCTGGTAGTTGTGGCCGGCGATGACGAGGTTTTTCTGGTAAAGGGAACCGGCGTAGCGGCAGGGGGAGATTTTCAGTTTTTCATCGCTCCAGTTTTCCATGACCGGCAGTGACAGGCCGAGGGACGGTATGGTAACGACTCCGATGTAGTAGTTTCCATCGATTTTTATGACTGGCATTTCCATGTCGGGGTGGAGGACATAGTCTGGGAGGCTGGCGGCGGGAGACTCCTCTGCCGGATCTGATGATGTTTCTTCTGCCTTTTCCTCTGCTGCGCGTTGTTCTTTTTCGCTCTGCTTCTGTGTGATTTCCTGTTTCAGTTGTTCTACGGTATTCTGTGCTGCTCGATCTGCGCGTCTGGCATCCAGGATGTTGTATCCGCTCCAGGCTGCTGCGAGAAAGAGAAGCAGCAGGCCGACACTCATCCAGATGCTTCCGCGGCCTGCTTTTTTTGTTCTTCTCTTATTTTTCATTCTGATTTCCGTTCTTCTTTTCCCATTTTCTTCTGCGGATCCAGCCGATGGAGAATGCTGCGATTCCTGCGCACGCCAGAATCGGAACCGGCCACCAGGTCTGTCCGGTGTACGGGAGACTCTTTTTCGGAACCGGTGTCGGCGTAGCGGACGGCTTCGGCGTGGTGCTCGGGGTTACTGTTGGTGTAGCGCTTGGCGTTGGGGTCGGCGTCTCGCTCGGGGTCGGCGTTGGAGTCGGCGGTACGATTGCTTTATTTCGAATGATCCATCGTTTTCCATCTTCCATATTTTCGCTTTCATAGGTAACCTGATATGACTCCGATACCTCTTTTTCTACTACACTCCAATCGAACTCTGCCGGGAGTTTATCCCAGTTGTATTTCCATCCATTCTCTTTATTCAGTGTCTGGGTATCGTATACTTCTCCATTTTTCAGGAGCTGTACTTCGATGCTTTCCGGCCGCAGATCTTCCTGTCCGTCGTCTTCCCATATTTTCAGAGCTTCGATCTGCGTTGTCTGTTGCTCCGGCTTTTTTGTTTTGTCGAATTTGGGATTCAGTGTCAGCTGATGGTTCCAGGTTTCGTTTTCCCATCCTGGAAGTGCGGTAAGAAGCGGGGTCGGCTCATAAGTATACGTCTCATCTTCCGTTTTGCTTCCCAATACGAGATACAGTCCGGTTTCCAGATTTTTCCATTCCAGCAGACCATTTTCATCGGTCGTTCCGCTCTCAACGGGATGGATGGTTCCTTCGGCTTTTCCTTTTTCTGCATAGACAGCAAGTGTCTGGGCTGCTGTTTTCCATCCTTCTGTATCGAGATTTTCCAGTGATACGGGGCAGTCTGCAAATTTTCCTGAGAGGGTAAATTCCAGATTTTCTGTCATATCTGCCACGCGGTACAGATCAAATTCTGCTGAGCCGCCTCCATACTGTATCGCGATCGACAGATCGTCCGCCGTCTCCGGCCATGTATCTGCAAGCGTCCGGACTGCTCCCAGCAGGAAACATAAGACCAGGCTCAGCACCACTCCGGCTAAAGAAATGATTTTTTTCTTTCTTTTCTCCATCCGTTTTTTTCCTCCCTTGTAATTCCCTTTTTATTTCTTTCTGCGATAGCGAATCAGCAGGTATATCAGCAGAATCAGCAGCAGCGGCACTGCTACCAGCGGCGCTACGAGAAGCGGATCCATCCGTTGCGCCTCGGCAGCCACGTAGATCTGCGGTTTTTCTGTTGCTGCAATTCTGGTTCCGCGCACCAGCAGACGGTGTGTGTTGATGCCGTACGGTGTGCAGGTCAGCAAAGTGCAGTAATCTTCACCGTCTGTGATCTGCAGTTTTTCTGTATCCTCCGGCTCGACGATTGTGATCTGGTCTACTTCGTAGGTCAGTACACGGTTCATTACTGTGATCGTGAAGGTATCGCCTTTTTCCATCTCATCGAGGTTTGTAAAGAGCTTGGCACTCGGCAGGCCGCGGTGTGCTGAGATGACTGCATGGGTGCTCTCACCGCCGATCGGAAGGGATGAACCCTCAAGGTGGCCGGCTGCGATCTGGAGTGTTCCTTCATCGGTTCCGTGATAGATGGGAAGTTCTACACCGATTTTGTCGATTGTGATGTAGCCCATGACGCCGGTTCCTGAGATGTCCAGCGTGTCTTCATATCCGGAAACCAGCGACGGATCGGTGAATGCGCCCGGTGTTTCCCGCAGGCGATTGTTGTAGTCTTCGGCCGCTTCGAAGTATGCGGTGTAATCTTCCTGTTTCATATCTTTCATGGATTCCTGATAGGCGGCGATTGCGCGCGTCTGTGTTTTGGAATTCCAGTAGTCACTGACGGTTGGGTACAGCACTACGGAAAGACCTACGAGAAATACGAATACCAGTATAATTGTAGATAAATGTTTTTTCATGGACCTTTCCCTCTTGCTGTATGGATTTTTGTGTTTTATACTCCGGTTCCTGCCGTGCCGGCTCTGGTTGGAGCTGCACGGCAGGGATTGCGGAGTTTACATTTCAAATGGGGGATCTGAAATGTGGGGTTGTTTTTGTTAACTGGTTATTTGTTGGACATTTTCTTCTTTGTGATCAGAAGGATGGCTGCAACTGCCATGAGGATTCCGCCGACTACGTAGAAGATTGTGGTTCCGATGCCGCCGGTAGATGGAAGAGAGGAACCTTTACGGTTGATAACCTTATTCTGCATATTCTGGCATTCATTTGTTAATTTTGTTTCAGCACCATTTCCCTCTGTATTTTCTTTATGCTGAGCCTTAATGACAACCTTGATCGGTTCACAGGTATTATAACCCGATGGTGTTGTTGTCTCTTTTAATACATATTCGCCTGCATCCAGTCCTTTAATATCAAATTTACCTGTTTCTGATGCCGATTTCATCTCTACCGGAGATTCACCAGTTTTGCATGGTCTGTATGCCTGTAACGTTTCATCATAGATTAATTCAACTTCTGTAACACCATCTTCCCGATACAGTTTGAATCCTGCTCCTGCTAATGGCTGCTTATTCTCATCCACTTTGGTATTGTCAATCTCATAGGTAAATACCCATACAGAATCTTCCGGCGTCTTTCCGAGTTCTCCATTTCCACTTGCATTTGGATTGTTGGAATACTCAAGCTGAACCGTATTTTTGTTTGTAGTATCACCACTTGTCGCATTAACTTTTGCTTTTTCATTCAAATGTGCTGAATAAAGCACTTCTACCGTTATATCATTTGCCCCTAACGTAATTCCATCAATTTTTTTGACATCCTCAATGGTAAGTTCCCAGCTGCCGCCTTCCTGACCATTGGTTGCTGTCGTATTATATTTTGAAGCATCAATTTTAACTCCGCCAACTGTCACACTATCAATTTGTTCAAATGTTACACCAGCTGACATTGTATCGGTAAACTTCAACGTATATTTCGGATACGCTGCATAATCAGTATCTTTTGGAAGAGTGGCAACTAATTTAAACTGAAAAGTTTCATTGATTGCATGGTCAGCTGATTCGCCCCATCCGTTTGTGTGTCCTTCTTCTGCATCTGCGTCTTCATCCCATACCTGTTTATCAACCGTCGGTTTTACGGTTTTTGGAGTTACGGTAACATCACCGGCAACCAGAACAATATAAGTTGTATAGGCGTCATCTTTTCCAGCCTGACTTCCGTCTACATCTTTGATCAAATAATATCCGGCAGGAACACTTATTTTTTTATTTTTTCCTGTTGCGAAAACGTTTTCCGCATCAATCACAGCATATTTTTTAATTTCCGTTAATTTTTCTGTATCGCTTTTGGAATTTACATCTTTCAAACTGTTCAGCGTAGCTTCCTCTACATCTTCTCCTGCTGTTCCGTTTCCATTTTTACCCCATTTTACATTGGATAAACTTCCATCCGCTGCATAAGTTCCGGTAAAAATCTGGTAAATCTCATAGACATGACCATTATCCGGTAATGTAATCGTATACGTTGCATCATCCGCAAATACGCTTACGCTCATCGCAAACGCCATAACCACTGCCAGCAGCAGTCCAAAAAGTTTTTTCATGTGCTTCATCTTTTCTTCCTCCTTCGTTATGCACTTTTCTCTCTTTTCTCTTCTCGATTCACCTGAATAAACCGCGATCCCCCTTCTTAGCTTTTTTCTTTTTATATACAAGCCCGGCTGCCAGCATCATGGTCAGTCCGACGGCTGTATAAGCGTTTGTTCCGGGGCCTCCGGTTTCTGGGAGGGTGTATTGACCTGGTTGTTTGCGGTTGATTGCCACAATTTCTTTTTCTCCAAGTCCCACTCCGCTATTGTTTCGATACGTGACGTCATATCCGCCTGGTGCGCCGACTTCTTCGATCGTGTAGTAATACGGGTTTCCATCCGCATCTTTTTCTTCCAGCTCCGGATACGAAGTATGATCCCAGGTAAAACTCCAGTTATTTTGTTGATTCAGGCTCACTTGCCCTCCTATCGGCTCTTTCGTGCCGCTCGGATCGTAACCATTTTCCAGGTCCTCACTTTCGATTTCCAGTCTGCTGACTCCCCAGCTATACAGAATACTGTTATCTGCGTCATTCGGGCTTATCTCTATATCTGACGCTTCCGTCACAGTAATTTCTTTGTAATATGATGTTTCATTCTCTTTCACAAATCCCTGTGCGCTCAGAATACTTTCCAGTTTTCCCTGCGTGTTGTCATATCCTAGCAGCAATCTCAGCTTAGCAGTACCATTTTGCTTTACGTAGGCACTGATCTGATTCCGCCCGCCATTAAACTTTACTGCAAAGGAAACCGGAACTCCGCTATGCACTGTTTTCGTTCGATACAGCTGCACCTGAATCTCCGGGCAGTTCGTTGTATCCGAAATTTCATTTCCATCGGCATCCTGCCAGATCTTTCTTGCGCTCACGCCCTGGAATTTGTTCTTTACGATCAGCGACGCTTCGACGCTGGAACCATAATATTTCTTTTCCCCGTCTCCGCCCTTCTGCACCGCCTGATCCATCAGCTGTCTGATCGCATTGATCTCGCTTTCTGTCTGATTCTTTTTCAGAAATACAAAGTAATACGGTGTTCCATTTTTC
>CAVBNJ010000133.1:0-7214 GCA_963596755.1 bacterium | reverse complement strand
TTCTTCTCCGAAGCAACAAGCTGCACCAGTTCTGTCGTATCAAGTTCCTTCAGATTTTCCGGCTTGATTTCTTTTCTGCCGTTGTAAATCAGATAGTTGAAGGCATCCGCAAACACTTTATTTTCCCGCATATATGCCTTCGTTTCGGTATCCTTTTGTCTCATGTGATTCCTCCCTTTTCTTGTATCCGATCCGCAAAATTTTCAGGAGGACATCTATGCCATTTTAATATCTGTCCTATCACTATATCACATTTGGGCAATATCTGCTACTCTGCTTTTCTTAACTTTTTCTAAAATCGCTGCCAGGATTGTACGCAAAAAAGCCAGGCAAAAGCTCTGACGCCATTTGCCTGACTTTTTCCTGCCCTTTATCTGGAAAGCTGATAACTTACCTCATAATGTCCCGGTGCCAGGAGGTATCTGCCGTTTTTTTCTGCTCCGAGCACTTCTGCAATTGCTTCTTTTTCGCTCTCGGCTGCCATTGGAAGCACGGCTTCTGCTGCGCAGTCGAATGGTACATCCATGGTGATGGTCACGTGCTCTTTATCGTTAAGTTCCCAGCGGATGCCGTACATTCCCGATGCGGAATCGTATTTCGCCTCGGCATATCCAAGATCCCAGTTCAGGGTCGGTGCAAACTGTACGGTCTTGACGCCCGGGTGGGACTCCATCGTGTTGATGCCGGCGACGTGGCGGAACATCCATTCCTGGATGGAACCATACGCGTAATGGTTCATGCTGTTCATGCTGATGCCGGAAATCGTGCCGTCTGCAAGAAGGGAATTCCACCGCTCCCAGACCGTCGTTGCTCCGAGGTTGACTTCATAGAGCCATCCCGGGAACTCCTCGTTCAGCAGCAGTTCGTAGGCAAGATCGTTCATGCCGTTGTCGGTCAGCACATTGTTGAGGAGCGGTGTTCCCACAAATCCTGTTTTCAGTTTGTGACCGCTCTGCTCAAACAGCTTCAGAAGCTGCTGTTTCGTCAGTTCTTCGTTTTTGGACAGATGATATTTTAAGGTCAGCAGCAGCGCCGTCTGTGTCTTGATACAGCAGCGGCCTGTTGCGCTGTAATATTCTTCCTGTACCACGGCAAACTGTTCATCGGACAGCTTCTGGTATTTTTCCTGCTCTTCATGATATCCCAGCACACCGGCTGCCTTTGCCACGATTCCCGCGCTGATCGCATAGTACAGGTTTGCAATAAACTCCTCGTCCGTCGCACCCATTACCTGCTCTGCTCCCTGCACCGGATTGTCCAGCGCCAGCCAGTCGCCGAAGTGGAAAATGTACCGCCAGCCGTGGTTGTCCCCATCCACTTTCGTGATGTAATCCACCCACGATTTCATGCTCACAAACTGGTCTTCCAGAATACTCTTGTCCCCATAGAACAGATACAGATTCCACGGAATGATGCACGCCGCATCACCCCAGACACATGCCGCGTCTTCGACACCGCATGACGGCACAACATGCGGAACCTTTCCGCCGAGCACGCTCTGTTCTTTTGCCATATCATACAGATATTTTGCATAGAACGCATACGTATCTTCGAGATACATCGCCGTCGGCGAGAACACCTGCGCGTCGCCGGTCCAGCCCATGCGCTCGTCACGCTGCGGGCAGTCAGTCGGAACGTCCACAAAATTGCACTTTAATCCCCAGCGCACATTGCTGATGAGCTGATTCACCAGTGCATTTCCGGTCTCCATCCAGCCTGTCGCCGTGATATTGCTGTAATAGGCAAGTCCCGTAAAATCTTCTTTTTTCAGATCCGGGATGCCCTCAATCTTCACGTATCGATAACCGTAGAAGGTAAAATGCGGAACAAGATCGATTTCCGTTCCATCAGAAATATAGATATATTCCGATTTCGCACTCCGCAGATTTTCATTGTAGAAGTTCTCATGCTGCAGAATCTCACCCGTCTGGATATGCACTTTCGTTCCCGCCGGTACTTTCACATGGAGTCTGAAAATTCCGGTAAACTCCTGTCCCATATCGAAGACCAGCTCTCCTGCCGGAGTGTGAAGCAGTTCCTTCGGCTGAAACGTCTCATGAATCGTCACCGGAAGACTCATGCGTTCCGTCAGTTCTCCTTTTGGTACATCACAGAGAACCGCCTGTTCCGCCGGCAGTTCCGGCAGCGTGTCATCCCGGTGCTCGCCGTCGTAAAGATTCGAGAACACAATTTTGCTTCTTCGTACCTGCCACGATTCATCCGTACCGATCACCTCTTCCGAACCGTCCGCATACGTCAGATGCAGCTCCGCGATCAGCTTCCAGCTGTTTCCGTAAAAACCTTTATCCTCAAATGCACTGAATCCGAACCGCGCCTTATACCAGCCGTTTCCAAGTAAAATACGCAGCGTTCCGCGTTTTGAAACATCTTCCGTCACATCATACGTCTGATACTGCACCCATTCATTATAATCATTGCTGTACGGTGTCAGATACTCCTCTCCGACACGTTTCTCATCCACATACACCTCATACAGTCCAAGTCCGCAGACATACAGCCGCGCCTTCGCTACCTCTTTGGCCGGGACGATTTCTTTTTCGAAATACGGATGACGGCTCTCCTCGCTGTCACAGGAAATCCATTTTCCTGTCCATGCTTCATCTCTCTTTCCCGTCTCAAAGAACTGCACCTCACTCACCGCCGTCTCCCCGGCATCACTGCCTGCTTCCACGGTCCAGTAATACCGCGTTCTCGGCTCCAGCTCCAGTTTCACTGGATAAGAAAGACTGCTCGCCTTATCATCCTTTCCAGAATCAAACAGCAGATGCTCCATCGCTTCATCCGAGGCTACCCGGATTCTCGCATAACTCTGTTTTCTGCCTTTGGCATCTTTCACTTTCCAGGAAAAGACCGTTCTCTCCATCCGGAATCCAAGTGGATTTTCCAGATGATTTACCTGTGCGTGATAAATTTTCATGTTTAAATTCCTCCTCCATTTTTCTGTTTCGTTCTGTTTCGAATATCCCCATTTTTTTCATTTTATCATGGTGCACCGCTTCAAAAAAGGTTCTGTTTTGCAGGAAAAAGCATCTTTATTTGCACCTCTTCTTCTCCTTTCTGCCCTTCAGGCATCCGCCCGGATTGCCAGAAAGCATTGGACATTTCCTGTTTTTGGGACTACACTGAAAATAATAAAAAGTCCGTAAAAAAGGAGAACAATCTTATGAGCAAACCACAGGCCAAAGCTCCCGCACCGCAGTTTTTCGGTGCTGAAGCCTTCCAGTCACAGCAAAACACCACCGTCCGCTGGCTTGCCGGCGCCGGAGCACTCATCAACTGCCGGGGAACCATTCTGATGATCGATCCCGTCCTCAAAGGATATGATCTGCCGCTTCTCGTCGACGCCCCGTTAAAAACCGAGGATGTCCCGCACGTCGATGCCCTGCTGATCACTCACAGCGACAACGACCATTTCAGTACAGACACCTGCCGCGATCTCATCCCGGTGTGTGATGCCTGCCATGCCCCGCGCTACGTTGCAGGTCTTGCCGATGAACTCGGTCTTCCATCCACCGGCCACGATATCCACGATACCTTTTCCGTCGGCCCTGTCACCATCACTCTGACCCCTGCCGACCACGCCTGGCAGAACGCCTACCCCGGAACTGCTGACCGCATTTTCCAGAAAGAAGACTTCTGCGGCTTCTGGCTCGACACCCCGGACGGCACCATCTGGGCCGTCGGCGATTCCCGCCTGATGGACGAACACCTCCACATGGAGACTCCCGACCTGATCCTCTTCGACTTTTCCGACAGCGAATGGCACATCGGCCTTACAAACGCCGCAAAACTCGCCAACACCTACCCGGACACCCCGCTTCTTCTGTGGCACTGGGGCTGCGTCGACGCCCCTGACATGGACCCGTTCAACGGCGATCCCGCGGAATTAAAAGCCCGCATCATAAACCCCGACCGCGCCCTCGTCCTCTCCCCGGGCGAACCCCTGGAACTGAAACGTCTCAAAAAATAATTTTCCTCTCCCCAGCACAGGCTCTCCCCCCTTCCCGGTCAGAGCCTGTGCCTTTTTTACCCCTGTATCATACCTCTTTTTCTCCCCTCATAATATCAAAAATGCCGGATTCTCTACCACAAATCCGACATTTTCTTCCTTCTGTTTAATTCAGCAGCTCATCCTCCAGCGTCCTTTTCGGTACATAATGCACATCGTTCTCATCGCGGTAATAATTCGTATTCCCGTCCTCCGGCACATCCACCAGATGAATCTCCTCCGCCGGTTTTCCAAACGCCACAATCAACAGCGGCCGAATCTCCTCCGGCAGCCCAAGCACTTCCATCACCTCGCCCGCCTGAAAATTCCCGATCATACAGCCGCCAAGCCCCTGCTCCACCGCCGCCAGCAGCATCGTCTGCGCCACAATCCCGACATCCTTCTGATACCGGTTCAGATTCTCATCCACCCTCTTATCCTGGCAGATCACAACAAACCCCGTCGGTCTCATCCCCGGATGCGGCAACTCCATCTCCGGCAGCGCCCGCGCCCACTTCGTCAGCCCCTGCACCTTCTCCACCATCTCCGGCTCCCACGCCAGAAAATACTTCAACGGCTGCTTATTCACACTCGAAGGACAAAGCCGCGCACAATCCACAAACCCTTCCAACGTCTCCCGCGAAATCTTCACCGACTCATCAAATCCCCGATAACTCCGATTCTTCAACACTAAATCCTTTAACATCCCTTTCTAACCTCCTGCCTCAAATTTTCTTCTTACCACCCACTCTATCACACTACTTTCTCCTCCGCAATCACCTTTTCCATTTTCCCTCTTGACATACTTTGATATTCAAAGTATTATATATCTAGTTTTTAAAACCACATCAAAACGTATTTCGTATTACATTATTTACAATACCAGATCCAATGCCTGCCGCCGCACCGGGGACGTTCCTCAAGGACGGCGCATTTGCAGGAGGCCTGCAAACTCTTAGGCTATGGAATTTTGCGTTGCTTGAAAAAACGGCACTGTCTGAGCGCAGCGAGTTTGCCGTTTTTTCAAGCGCCTTTAGCAAAATCCCAGAGCCTTAGAGTTTCCTGGCCTCCGAAACCGCGCCGTCCTTGAGGAACATCCCCGGCGCGGCGGCAGGCATTCGGATCGTCCACTCATCAAAAAGGAGAATTTATCATGTTACCAGAATTAAAAATAGGAAATCTCGTTGCAAAATACCCCATCATCCAAGGCGGAATGGGCGTCGGCATCAGCCTCTCATCCCTCGCCGGTGCCGTCGCCAAATCCGGCGGAATCGGCGTCATCTCCGCCGCCCAGCCCGGCTGGCGCTCCCCCGACTTCGCGCGCGATCCACTAAGTGCCAACCTCCGCGCCCTCACCCACCACATCCGCCGCGCCAAAGAAATCTCCAACAACGGAATCATCGGCGTCAACATCATGTGTGCCCTCACCCACTACGAAGACTACGTCCGCTGCTGCATCGAAAACGGAGCCGACCTCATCATCTCCGGCGCCGGCCTCCCGACGGATCTCCCCAAATACACTGCCGGCAGCACCATCAAAATCGCCCCCATCGTCTCCCCTCCGCGAACCGCTAAGGTTCTGTTAAAACTCTGGGATAATCACTATCATCGAGTCCCCGACCTCGTCGTCATCGAAGGCCCCAAAGCCGGCGGCCACCTCGGCTACCCCGCCGAAACCGTAGAAGAAACAGCCCAGCGCAGCTACGACCCCGAAATTCAGGAAATCCTGCAGATCGTCCACACATACGAGGAAAAATACGCCTGCACCATCCCCGTCGTCTTCGCCGGCGGCGTCTACACTCACGAAGACATCCTCCATTACCTGTCCCTTGGCTGCGCCGGCGTCCAGATGGCCACAAGATTCGTCGTCACCGAAGAATGCGACGCCGACCCCCGCTACAAACAGGCCTACCTGAACGCCAAAAAAGAAGACATCACCATCATGCACAGCCCCGTCGGCATGCCCGGCCGCGCGATCCGCAACCCGTTCCTTGCAGAACGCGAACAGAACCACGAAAAAATCACCCGCTGTTACCAGTGCCTCAAAAAATGTGATAAAGCTTCGATTCCGTACTGCATCACCACCGCCCTCACCCGCGCCGCCGACGGCGACACCGACAACGCCCTCCTCTTCTGCGGCGAAAACGCCTGGCGCCTCGACCACATGACCACAGTGCCAGAGCTGATGGCCGAACTCGTTGGCGAACCGCTTACCTGACAGCAAAAAAGAAAAAATTAACTAGTGACTTTCCTTCCCAATAATGTTACAATCTCCATTATGATGTCAGCATAAAAAAACTACAAAATCTGACCATAAACCAAAAATTTTCGTAACACCCAAAAGGAAGGAACACTATGAGCAAACACAACAATTCCCGCAGCTCGTTCTCCGGCAAAATCGGTTACGTGCTGGCCGCGGCAGGCGCCTCCGTCGGACTTGGAAACATCTGGCGGTTCCCATATCTCGCGGCAAAATACGGCGGAGGAATCTTCCTCCTCATCTACATCCTGCTGGCGCTGACCTTCGGCTACTCCATGATCGTCGCCGAATCCGCCATCGGACGCATGACCCGCAAAAGCCCCGTCGGCGCATTCCAGTCCTTCGGCAAATCCAAATGGCTGTCCGCAGGCGGCTGGATCAATGCCATCATCCCGATTCTGATCGTCCCGTACTACTCCGTCATCGGCGGATGGGTCATCAAATATCTGATCGAATACGTGAAGGGCAACAGCGTGAGACTCGCAGAAGACGGTTATTTCTCCAGCTTCATCTCAAACGGAGCCGCAACTGAACTCTGCTTCGCCGTTTTCTGCCTCATCACCGTCGCCATCATCTACGCCGGTGTGCGCAACGGCATTGAGCGCGTTTCCAAAATGATGATGCCGATCCTGATCGTCCTCTCTGTCATCATCGCGATCTACTCCGTGACGAGACCAGGCGCCATGGCCGGCGTAAAGTATTTCCTCGTACCGAACATCAAAAACTTTTCATGGATGTCCGTCGTCGCCGCCATGGGACAGATGTTCTACTCCCTCTCGATTGCGATGGGTATCCTAATCACCTTCGGCTCCTATATGAAAAAAGACACCTCGATTGAAGATTCCACCCGGAACGTCGAAGTCTTCGACACCGCCATCGCCATCATGGCAGGCCTCATGATCATTCCAGCCGTCTTTGCCTTCTCCGGCGGAGACCCGGACACCC
>CAVBNJ010000132.1:0-7268 GCA_963596755.1 bacterium | reverse complement strand
GTTTCAACGTGGTAAAGTAATACCGTATTACCATACGAATTGCAGACTTGTAAGAAAAAATGCAATACAGGTACAAACGATTACAAAGAAAACCACCGGCATAGGAACGGTGGTTTTCCAGTAATATAAAGTAGCAAGAGAAACAGGAGGATGAAGAAATGAGCAGAGTCTATAATTTTTCCGCAGGACCGGCGGTTCTGCCAGAGGAAGTGTTAAAAGAAGCCCAGGAGGAAATGCTGGATTACCGTGGATGCGGCATGTCCGTCATGGAGATGAGCCACCGTTCCAAAGTATTCCAGAACATCATCGATGAAGCAGAAGCAGACCTTCGCGATCTGATGGGAATCCCGTCAAATTACAAAGTTCTGTTTCTGCAGGGCGGTGCATCCCTGCAGTTTTCCATGATCCCGATGAACCTGATGAAAAACGGTGTCGCAGATTACATCGTAACAGGCCAGTGGGCAAAGAAAGCATACGCAGAAGCACAGAAATATGGAAAGGCAAACAAAATTGCCTCCTCTGAAGATAAAACATTTTCCTACATCCCGGACTGCAGCGATCTTCCGATCAGCCCGGATGCCGACTATGTTTATATCTGCGAAAACAACACCATTTACGGCACCAAATACAAAAAACTGCCGAATACCAAGGGCAAAACCCTGGTGGCAGACGTCTCCTCCTGTTTCCTCTCCGAACCTGTTAATGTCTCCGATTACGGCATCATCTACGGCGGTGTCCAGAAAAACATCGGACCAGCCGGAATGGTCATCTCCATCATCCGCGATGATCTGATTACCGACGATGTCCTGCCGGGAACACCAACCATGATGAAATTCAAGACCCACGCAGATGCAGGTTCCCTGTACAACACACCGAACTGCTACTGCATCTACATGTGCGGCAAAGTCTTCAAATGGCTGAAAAAGATGGGCGGCCTGGAAGTCATGAAACAGCGCAACGAAGAGAAAGCAAAACTGCTGTACGACTTCCTGGATCAGAGCAAGCTCTTCAAGGGAACTGTAGTACCGGAAGACCGTTCTCTGATGAATGTTCCGTTCATCACCGGAAATGCCGATCTGGATGCAAAATTTGTCAAAGAGTCCAAAGAGGCCGGCCTTGAGAACCTGAAAGGCCATCGTACCGTCGGCGGTATGCGTGCAAGTATCTACAACGCAATGCCGAAAGAAGGCGTAGAAACACTCGTAGCCTTCATGAAAAAGTTCGAGGAGGAGAATCTCTAATGTTCCAGTATCATTGCTTAAATCCGATTGCAGGCGTAGGCCTTGCAAATTTTAATGAAAATTATCAGCAGACCGAGAGTCTTGAGGGAGCGGATGCGGTTCTGGTAAGAAGCGCTGCCATGCACGGCATGGAACTGCCGAAGAGCCTCCTTGCCGTAGCAAGAGCAGGAGCCGGCGTCAACAACATTCCGCTTACTGACTGCGCAGAGCAGGGAATCGTTGTATTCAATACACCGGGAGCCAATGCAAACGGTGTCAAAGAGCTGGTGCTTGCCGGTATGCTGCTTGCATCCCGTGATATCGCAGGCGGTATCGAATGGGTGAAGAGCGACAAGGAAGACGGCGACATCGCAAAGACAGCTGAGAAACAGAAAAAGAAATTTGCCGGCTGTGAGATCAGCGGAAAGAAACTCGGTATCATCGGACTTGGTGCCATCGGCCAGCTCGTAGCAAACGCAGCAACTCATCTTGGCATGGAAGTATACGGATACGATCCATATATTTCGGTCGATGCAGCATGGAATCTTTCCCGCGACATCCATCACATCCAGAACGTGGAAGATATCTACCGCACCTGCGATTATATCACCATCCATGTGCCGCTGATGGACAGCACGAAGGGCATGATCAACAAAGCAGCGATCGACGAGATGAAAGACGGCGTCGTTCTCCTGAATTATGCAAGAGATCTTCTCGTAGATGAGGATGCTGTTCTCGAGGCATTAAAAGCCGGAAAAATGAAGAAATACGTGACCGACTTTGCAAACCCGAAGGTAGTCGGTGCAGAGGGAACTATCGTTACCCCGCACCTTGGAGCATCTACAAAAGAGTCCGAGGACAACTGTGCTGTTATGGCAGTCAAAGAGGTTCGCGATTTCCTGGAGAACGGAAACATCAAAAACTCCGTCAACTTCCCGAACTGCGACATGGGCGTATGCACCGGAGCAGGCCGTGTGACAATCTGCCACAAGAATATCCCTGGTATGCTGGGTGCCTTCACTACGGTTATGGGTGATGCAGGCGTCAACATCAGCGATATGACAAACAAAGGTAAAGGCGACTACGCTTACACCATGATGGATCTGGAAAGCGAAGCAACGGACGAGATGGTAAAAGCTCTCGAAGCAGTTGACGGCGTATTAAAGGTTCGTATTATCAAATAAAGATATTATCAAATAAAGAAGAAATGAGCAAAGGCGGTATCCCGGCAGCGGGTACCGCCTTTTTTGCGCAGAAAGAGCATAAAAAAGAGAACTGCCAGAATTGGAACAGTTCTCTTTTCTGCATAGATTTGAAATCAGTTTAATAGAACGAATAACCGCATTTTCCGTTCTCTTTTGTCTTGTACAGTGCCTTGTCCGCGTCTTTGAAGAGGCTTTCTCCCGGGTTCTCCCGGTCGGTGAAGGCAATGCCGACGCTTAAGGAAACGGCAGGAAGACCGTCATCCGGATGCGTCAGAGATTCATTGATGGCAGTGATTTTATCGGAAATGGTATACGACAGATCACTTGTCATCTGAACCATGATGATCGCGAATTCATCGCCGCCGATGCGGCAGATATAGTCGATGCTTCGGAATGCGGTTTTTAAATGGTTTGCAACTTTCTTTAAAATGGCATCGCCCGTTGCATGGCCGTACGTGTCGTTGACGGATTTAAACACATCCACATCGACAAGAATCAGCGCGAACGGTGAATCGCCGGTTTCGTGAACATGCAGCAGTTTTTCGTAAGCACCACGGTTGAACAGCCCAGTTAAAGCGTCATGCTCAGCCTGGTGGCGGATGAGTTTCTGCGTTTCCTGATTTTCGAGGTAAACCGTGTTATACGTAGTAGCAAGGTTCTGCAGCTCCTCCGCTCCAATGACTGGGAAAATTTCGCCGCGCAGGATGCTTTTGTTGTAGGAAAGAAGCGGTACAACAACGAGACGGCGTACCATCAGGCAGATGGCAAGCATCAGGACAACGAGGATAACAAGACTGAGTTCCAGTTTCAGATACATATCCGAAAAGATCGTTGTTGCTCGTCCCTGGCGGTTCTGTGTCTGTGTGATCAGCTTCTGCATACAGTCGGACACATCCGAGGTGATTTCCGTTCGGGCATCCTGGTATGCATCGTTGCAGACCAGATCAAGAGCTTTTTCCTGCTTCTGTTCGGTGGAAAGTGCCAGGTCCTCATCGGAGAGAACAAGAGACTGCAGCTCCTCCGGAAGTAAGCTGCTGTCCGTGCCGAGCGAATCGGCCATCAGGCGCATGGCATAATATTCGGTGTCCATTAAATTGCGAGAATAGTCCATAGCCTTCTGCAGGGCATCGAAGATATCCGTTCCGCCGAACGATTCCTGTAGGGTTTCTAAAGCATGATCGCGGCGCATTGTAACATTGGCCTCTTCAAAATAGAGATCCATGTACGTCTGCTGGCCGGTTGCAACGTAGAGGCGAACCTGCTCGGTCAGATAATCCGAGCCGTCCTGCAGCTGTTTTGCTGCGTTTTCGCAGGTAATATACTGGTCGGTTGTCGTTTTTAATACATGGAACTCCTTGTTTCCTTCATAAGAAATAAAGAAGAAAATAATAGCGAGAACCACAGTGACACCGATGCTCCAGGAGCTTACCCGCTGGATTTTAATTTTTCGTTTCATGAGGGTTCCTCTTTCGTATGGATCAGATCCGTTTCCAGACGGCTCCGCCGCGCACATCGGCAACTTCGATGCCCTGTGCTTTCAGGTCGTCACGGATCTTATCTGCCTCAGCAAAGTTTTTCGCTTTCTTTGCTTCGTACCGTTTTAAAACGAGTGCATCGATTTCCGGATCTCCCTCTCCGGTAATCTGATAGCCGGAAGCAGTGGAAGCGGAAGTTGTTTTTGCGGCTTCTTTTCTCTTTGCATCTGCGTGGGAGAGAAGAGCAAGACCGAGCACCTGATCGAAGCTGTCGAGAAGAGCCAGTTTCGTTGCATCGTTCATGTCTGCTTTTAAAACATCATACAGCGTTGTGACGGCAAGCGAAGTGTTGAGGTCAGCATCAAGCGCTTTCTGGAATTTCTCTTTCAAAGCAGTCATGGCAGCCTCATCAACCGGTCCGTTCTCCGGATTCAAAGCGGCGATACGGGCGATCAGCTTGTCGTAGGCGATTTTTGCGTTATCCAGGTTCTCCCAGGTAAAGACGAGTGCCTTGCGGTAATGGGACTGCAGGCAGAAGAAACGGTATACAAGCGGATCGTAACCTTTTTCTTCGAGCAGGGAGACGGTCAGGAATTCCCCTTTTGATTTCGACATTTTACCGGTCGAGGTGTTCAGGTGATGGACATGGAACCACTGCGGGCACCATGCGTGACCGAGGTAGCTCTCGGACTGTGCGATCTCGTTGGTGTGGTGCGGGAAAGCGTTATCCACGCCGCCGCAGTGCAGGTCGAGGTATTCGCCGTTGTACTTCATGGAAATACCGGAGCACTCAATGTGCCAGCCCGGATAGCCGACGCCCCACGGGGAATCCCATTTCAGCGCCTGGTTCTCGAATTTCGATTTGGTGAACCAGAGAACGAAATCGTTTTTATTGCGTTTGTTTGTGTCTTCCTCTACACCCTCGCGGACACCGACAGCGAGATCCTCCTCGTCGTGATCGTTGAAGACATAGTAGTGATCGAGACGGCTGGTGTCGAAGTAAACATTTCCGCCGGCAAAGTAAGCGTAGCCGGTGTCCATCAGTTTCTCGATAATTTTGATATATTCGTCAATGCATCCCGTTGCCGGCTGTACGACGTCCGGGCGCTTGATATTCAGTTTTTTGCAGTCAGCAAAGAACGCATCGGTGTAATACTGAGCGATCTCCATAACGGTTTTGTGCTCGCGCTTTGCACCTTTGACCATCTTGTCCTCACCGGTATCGGCATCAGAACTTAAATGGCCGACATCGGTAATGTTCATGACACGGTTGACATCGTAGCCTTCGTAGCGGAGTGCCTTTTCGAGAACATCCTCCATAATATAGCTGCGGAGATTGCCGATGTGGGCAAAGTGGTAAACGGTCGGTCCGCAGGTATACATCTCCACACGGCCCGGTGTGTGTGTCTGAAATTCAGCTTTTTTATGAGTTGCGGAATTATAAAGATACATAAAAGAAGTCTCCTTTTTTCTTTTTGTGCACATACATTTTTGGGAAGCCATGATACAAAAAGAGCGTCTGCTGTATCCGACAAGGATATCAGAGACGCCGGGTGCGGTGCCTTGGTTTCCGTGTACTGCACTGGTTCCTTATATTTCCTAATATTAGCAGGATTTTTTTTGTGTGTCAATAGGCGAGAGAGCCGTCGAAAGCAAAAAAGGAAGCAAAACAGTAGGAAAAGAAAGTCACGGAACGCCATAATATAGGAAGAAACACAATTCTGTGAAAGAGAAGAATGCAGGAAGAGAAAAGGATAACACCAGAACGGAGCAGAATATGGAAAAAAGAGGGAATTTAAATGCAGTTTGTGCACTTTTCTCCTGCATCGGATATTGACAAATGAAAAAGAATCTGGTTATAATAAACGCAGTTGTTTTTGGACAAACGGACAAATGTACGGGCAGGAGAGATGAAGAAAACAAATATGTTGGGCGCATCTCCTCTTTTGCACTCTTCGTTTTAACGAGGTAAAGTACCAAAACAAAGTGCTAAAACAGGGAAAACGGTGAACTGGCGAAGCCGCCCCGGCAAATGTCCAGATGATGCAAAGACAGCGTAAATCCATGAAAGGAGAGGAAGAGAATTATGAAAAGAAAAATTGTAAGCGCATTACTTGTTATGAGTATGACTGCAAGCCTTGTTGCCTGCGGAAGTTCCAACACTGGAAGTTCTGATCCGGCAGACGAGAGCGTAAGCGTAAGCAGTGTATCCGATGAGGCAAGCGATGACGCATCTTCCGAAGACGATGCAAGCGCATCCGCAAGCAGTGAAAGTGAAGCAGAGGCAGAAGGAGACGAGTCCGAGATGCCGGCTAACTACGATGAGACGAGTACAGAGCTGTACAACCTGACTCTGGGTGATTTCAACGAAGCACTTGCAACTGCAAAAGAAGCTGACACAACAGATGAGAGATATGCTCTTATGGCTGTTGCCGAGGCAAAACTGATGGAGTCCGCTATGATGATTCCGCTGACTTCCAAAGGCGGTATGTACGCAATGTACAGAATGGCTCCACATACCAAAGACTATGCACTTTGGGGAGGCGACCAGAGCCGTTATCATCAGTATGTTGTAACAACTGACTTTATCAAAGCAGATGATTACAACGAGATGAGAGAGAAATGGAACGAGCTCAAGGGAACCGGCACATATGAAAGTTATGTAAAAGAATATCTGACAGAAAAAGGATATACCATCAAAGATTCCTTTACCATGCCGTATTCTTCTGACCCGGTAACATGGGACTGCCTTGCTACTTCCCGTGCAGCAGACGGTGATGCTATCGTCAATACATTTGACGGACTGATGGAGTACAATACCGAGGGCGTTCTGTCTCCGGCACTGGCAGAATCTTATGAAGTATCCGATGACGGACTGACCTACACCTTCCATCTTCGTAAAGACGCTGTATGGACCGATTCTCAGGGACGTCAGGTTGACACTGTAAAAGCAGACGATTTCGTAGCCGGAATGCAGCACATGTGTGATGCACAGGGCGGTCTGGAATACCTGGTACAGGGTATCATCAAAAACGTATCCCAGTACATCAGCGGTGAGGTTACCGATTTCGATGAGGTTGGTGTAAAAGCTGTTGACGATTATACACTGGAGTACACACTGGAAGAGCCATGCAGCTACTTCATGACCATGCTCAGCTACACCATCTTCGCTCCGATGAGCAGAAGCTACTATCAGTCACAGGGCGGTAAATTCGGTGCAGAGTACGATGCTTCCGCATCCGATTATCAGTATGGTAAAGATGCAAACTCTATTGCATACTGCGGACCGTATCTGGTAACAAACTCTACTGCAAAGAATACTATCGTATTCAAACTGAACGATTCCTACTGGAACAAAGATAACGTAA
>CAVBNJ010000131.1:0-7286 GCA_963596755.1 bacterium | reverse complement strand
CATCCAGACACTTCAACCTCGAAAGTTCCTCCACAACCTTATCCGGTTCCGAAGAGCTCACAACCTCTTCCGCCCCCGAAGCCTGCACCTTACACTCAATCCCCAACATCTCCATCAATTCCCGTCTCCTCGGTGACCCCGAAGCCAATATAACCTTCATCTCATTATCTCCTTCATCTATTCTTCAACTACCGTCAGCGGGCAGTGAGCCGCCTCAAAGAGGCGACTCACGTCCCCGCGTCCGTGCCTTTCGCGCGCGGGAGGGGAACTGCGAACGAGGGATTGCGACTTGAGGCAGACAGCCGGATAAAATAAGTACGCCGGGAACGAACACAATCCACTCGTGTCCGTTCCCGGCGTACTTATTTTGTCTGGATGTCTGAATCACGGAGTGATCCCCCGTCGCAGCTCCCCTCCCGCGCGCGAAAGGCACGGACGCGGGGACTACAACATTCCGTCTTAATCAAAGCAAAACGATAAGCCGGGTTATGTCGTGTGTAATCATCTATCCAATGGAACTGTCGCCAGTCCCCTTAAGCGACCCACCTGAAAACATGACGGGCAGCCATATACGTTTTCTATTCGGTCTTGCTTCGGATGGGGTTTACATGGCTTCCTCTGTTACCAGAGAAACGGTAGTCTCTTACACTGCCTTTCCACCCTTACCAGAAAAGATCGAAACCCTCTCTGGCGGTATCTCTCTGTTGCACTATCCCTGGAGTCACCTCCGCCGGACGTTATCCGGCACCCTGCCCTGCGAAGCCCGGACTTTCCTCACCTGGCCCCTTTCGGTCCTGCCAGCCGCGATTACATATCTTACTTCGTCAAAAACGGAACATCAGACATTAAATAATCATATCACAAAACCTCTTCATTGTCCATCCCCAAATCTGAAAGGTTATCATCACACATCAAAACAACTACCTCCCACAAACTCCCGGAGGATCGAATTCTTCGGAATATCCTCAATCGGCACCCCGACAAAATAATCCAGGAACTTCAGCAGCCTCTTCGCCTCCTGATACTCCGGCTCCCCCTCCTCAATCTGGAACAGCAGAGGCTCCGCATACAACTTCAACACCGAAAGCTCATACACCAGCGCCGAATTAAACATCACATCCGCCTTCTCCTGATTCGGGAAAATATTCCGGTCCTCCCCGCGGCGTACCGATGGCCACATCGCAATCGTCTCCTTCGCCGACGTCGCCCGCGTCCGGCTGTCACGCACCATCCGCCGGATCAGGCGGCCGTCCGTCGTAGGAATCCGGTTGTGCTCATCCACATTAATCTGCGTCAGCGCACTGATATAAATCCGGAACTTACTCTCCGCCGGAAGCGACCACGTAAGCTTCTCATTCAGCCCGTGAATACCTTCCAGCACCAGCACATCCGTCTCCTTCATCTGGATAAAATTCCCCTTGTACTCGCGCTTGCCCGTCTTAAAATTAAAATACGGCAGCTCCACACGCTCCCCGTTCAGAAGCTTCGTCATATCCCGGTTCAGCAGATCAATATCCAGCGCCTCCAGACACTCAAAGTCATACTCCCCATTCTCGTCCCGCGGCGTATCCACCCGGTTCACATAGTAATTGTCGAGACTGATCGGATGCGGCGTCAGCCCGTGCGCCGAGAGCTGGATCGAAAGCCGGTTGCAGAACGTCGTCTTGCCCGAAGAAGACGGACCCGCAATCAATACAAACTTCACCGTCTTTTTCTCCGCGATCTGCTCCGCAATCTTCGCAATCTTCTGCTCCTGCAGCGCCTCCGCAATCAGCATCATCTGCTGAATATTCCCCTTCGTAATCCGCTCATTCAGGTCGGCAACCGTCGAAATTCCCATCTGCTCGCCCCAACGCTCCGATTCCCGCTGCACCTGGAACACCTTCGGAGAAAGATTCGCCGCCGGCACCGTCTCCGGAGCCTTCTTCTCCGGCATCTGCAGCACAAAACCATCCTCATACAGATACAGATCAAAATACTTCAGATAACTCGTATCATACGTCATAAATCCATAATAATAATCCTCAAAATCCCCGAGACTGTACAGATTCACCCGGGAAACACGACGGTAGCGGAACAGGCGGTCCTTATCCTTCATGCCGTGCAGCCGGAACCGCTCGCGTGCCTCGTGCGTATCCACGCTCCGCTTGTAAATCGGCACCGCCTTTTCCACCTGCTCCTTCATATAGGCTTTCACCTGATCAAGAAACGCCTGATCCAGCGTGATGTCGCCGTCAATCGTATAGAAAAATCCCGATCCGGCTGAAAAATGCAGCACAACGTGGCGGATCTTATCATAGCCGCCCACATGGTACACCGCTTTTACCAGCAGCAGAGAGAGACTTCTCTGATACGTCTTGTGCCCGATCTCCTCCTTCGTTGTCACAAATTCCAGTTCACAGTCTTTTTTCAGCTGCTTATGCAGCTCCCGCAGCCGTCCGTCCACCTTCACCAGGACAATCGGCGCATCCATATCTTTCTCAAAATCTTTTGCAATCTCATAATAAGAGCAATTTTCCGGATATTCATATCCTTTCCCATCAATTGTTACCTGAATCACTTGTAATTCCTCCTTTTTGCAAAACCTTCTGAAAATTCAAAAGTGAAAGCGAAGGCGCGCCCGAAAATTACAAAACCTGAAATTTTCAGACACGCCTCCTCATTCCAAAACGCTGTCGTTACATCGTATGGAACCGTGCCATCGCACGTTCCAGTACCGCTTCTTTTTCTTTTAATTCACAAAGGCGCTGCGCCGCCTTCTCACCCGAATTGCCGGAGAGCTGATTCATCAACATCTCATTCTGCTTCTGCTGCTTTCGCAGGTATTCCAGAAGCACCGGATTCTGGTTTTCCAGAAGGCGCGGTCCATAGAAAAACTCCTCCGCCTTCAGCTCCTCTCTTTCTCCCGGCACCGCCCGCAGAATCGGATAGTATTTTCCATCCTCCTCCACGAAATTCTCCTGCGCAAGGAAAAAACCGTGATCGCAAAGCCATGTGCGCACGCGGTCGATATCCGACTGCGGCTCCAGGATCAGCTCCCGAAAGCCGGAAAGCAGCGGCTCGCCCTCACTTAAAATTCTTACAGTGAGGCCGCCGCCCATGCCCGCGATCAGGAGAGAATCGCCCTCCCCTGCCTGCAGGGCATGAAGACCGTCGGAAAGCCGTGTTTCTATGTAGTCCCCCATCTGGTACTGTGCGATATGCTCCCTGGCCCGCTCTAACGGTCCCCGGTTCACATCCATGGCGATTGCGGAGGAAATCTTTTTCTGTTCCATCAGCGCAATCGGTACGTAGCCGTGATCCGTTCCCACATCGACCAGGCAGCCGCCCGGGGTGACAAACTCCGCTACTGCGGAAAGTCTTTTTGATAACTGCATGTCTTTTCTCCTGACCGTAACACTTAGTCCAGATAATCTTTCAGTTTTCTGGAACGGCTCGGATGACGGAGCTTTCTGAGTGCTTTCGCCTCAATCTGGCGGATACGCTCTCTTGTAACGTTAAACTCTTTTCCAACCTCTTCCAGTGTTCTTGCACGGCCGTCATCGAGTCCGAAACGGAGACGCAGAACCTTCTGCTCACGGTCTGTCAGAGTGCTTAAAACATCCTCAAGCTGCTCTTTCAGCATCGTAAAAGCTGCAGCGTCCGCCGGTACCGGCACATTGTCGTCCTGGATGAAGTCGCCGAGGTGGCTGTCCTCCTCCTCACCGATTGGTGTCTCAAGAGAAACCGGCTCCTGGGAAATTTTCAGGATCTCACGCACACGCTCTACGGACATATGCATCTCCTCTGCGATCTCTTCCGGAGTAGGTTCGCGGCCTAACTCCTGCAGTAACTGACGGGAAACGCGAATCAGCTTGTTGATGGTTTCTACCATATGAACCGGAATACGGATCGTTCTCGCCTGGTCTGCAATCGCTCTTGTGATCGCCTGACGGATCCACCAGGTTGCATAGGTGGAGAATTTATATCCCTTGCGGTAATCGAATTTTTCAACTGCTTTAATCAACCCTAAGTTACCTTCCTGAATCAGATCCAGGAACAGCATACCGCGGCCTACATAACGTTTTGCAATGGAAACAACGAGACGAAGGTTGGCCTCTGCCAGACGTTTTTTCGCGTCCTCATCTCCCTCTTCCATTCTCTGTGCCAGCTTGATCTCTTCCTCTGCGGAAAGAAGCGGTACTTTACCGATCTCTTTTAAGTACATACGTACCGGATCCTCGATGCTAACACCTTCCGGAACGGAAAGGTCGATATTTTCCATATCGATCTCCTCTTCCTCGGAAAGGTCGATATCGTCATCATCCAGAAGGAGAAGATCGCGGTCTGCCGCATTTGGATCTTCTGTCATATCAGAGAGACGAAGTACGTCGATGCCGCTTGCCTCAAGGTACTCAAATACCTTCTCCATCTGCTCCGCATCCAGCGGCATATCGCGGAAAAAGTCGTTGATTTCCTGGTATTCCAGAACGCTCTTTTTCTTTTTGCCGTATGCTACCAGCTCTTTTAATTTTTCCATAAATTTTGCTTTATCGAATTCCATTGACTGTCCATCCTTCCATAGCTTGTATATATTCTGTCCCTGCCCTGCGAAAATAAACGCGTAAGGCAGAAGATTCCAGGGTTTTTCTTTGGTATCCGCATTTCTTTTGTCTTCTACTCGAAGGTAAAGTCCGGAAGTTCCCCTGCTTTCCACCGCTCCAGGCTCTTTTTGTCTGCCATCAGCTTCTGCAGCGCCGCCATGTCGGTCACATTCATGTGGGCCGACTGATGTGCAATACTGTTTTCTTTCATATTGCAGATCACATCGTGCAGCGCGCGCCGCCGCTCCTCGTCTGTCTCCAGCGGGATTCTGGCATTGAAAAGGCCCGCAACTTCTTTCTGCTCCTCGGAATCAACAAACTGATTCAAAAGTTTTGCCGGATTCACACCGCCCTCATGGTACTGCAGAACGATCATTTCCGCAATCTGGTGATACAGAGGCGTTGTAAAATCCTCCGGCGTAATGTATTTTTCCAGCTTTCCAATGAGCGCCGGATAAGAGGTCATCCACGTCAGCATCAGCTTCTGTGCTTTTTCGACACCGCCCTCTTTCTCTTTTCTGCTGGAAGCTGTGTTCCGCGGCTTTACGCTCTCCGTGCGGCCCGCGCCGGAAAGTGCCATCTGGCCGACCTGTTTTCGCAGGACATCGACGGCGATGCCGTACTTTCTTGCCACCGCCTCGAGATAGCTGTTCCGCTCGATCTCATCCTCAATCGCCACGAGACGGCGTACCGCCTCATGCAGGAAATCGGATTTGCCCTGCGGATCGGCGAGGTCGAAATCGCGCTCCTTCATACGGATCTCGTACAGAACGCTGTTCTCGGCCTCCTCCAGCCGTTTTTCGAATGCCTCGCAGCCCTCGTGCTGGATAAACTCATCGGGGTCTTTATACGGCCTTAAATTGACGACTCGCGTGGTCAGGCCGACACCTTTCAGCATCGGGATCGCACGGAGTGCCGCTTTGACGCCCGCCTCGTCGCTGTCGTAGATTACAAGGACTTCATCGGTGTACCGCTTCATCAGGCTTGCCTGCAGCGATGTGAGCGCCGTTCCAAGCGATGCTACGGCATTGTTGAAGCCTGCCTGATGCATCGAGATGACGTCCATATAGCCCTCGCAGATAATGAGGTTTTTCCGCCGCGAGGAGCGCGCCAGGTGAAGACCGTAAAGATTGCGGCTCTTGTCGAAGATCTTCGTCTCCGGCGAGTTCAGGTATTTCGGCTTTCCGTCACCCATCACACGGCCGCCGAAACCGATTACGCGGCTGTTGGCATCCATGATCGGGTAGATGACACGGTTCCAGAACTTGTCCTGCATGCCGTGGACCTCGTCCGCCAGAAACAGGCCCGACTGACGCAGAAGCTCATCGTCATACCCTTTTTCTTTTAAGAAGCGGTACAGGAGACTTCCGTATTTGTCAGAATATCCAAGGCCGAATTTCCGGATCGTATCGTCCGAAAGACCTCTTCCCTTCAAATAGTCATATCCCTGTTTTCCCCGCTCCGTATGGAGCTGGTAATAATAAAACTTCGCCGCCTGCTTGTTGATTTCCAGCAGCGTGTTCTTTAAATCTGCCTGCTCCTTTGCTTCTCTGGAATACTCCATCTGCGGCAGCTCCACTCCGGCCCGGTCGGCCAGGAATTTTAAAGCCTCCACAAACGTAAAGTTTTCGTATTCCATCAGAAACGTAAATACATTTCCTCCGGCTCCGCATCCGAAGCAGTAATACATCTGCTTTCCGGGGCTGACGGAAAAGGAAGGGGACTTCTCATTGTGGAACGGGCAGAGCCCGAAGTAAGAGCTTCCTCTCCTTGTCAGCTTTACGTAGCCGGATATCACATCTACGATGTCATTTTTCATACGAATCTCTTCCACTAAATCATCGGAATATCGCATTTTTTCCTCCCTGTATCAATAAACCGCCCAGGCTTTCGGCACGAACAGCTCCTCGTATTTGTGCATGGAATACTGATCGGTCATACCGGCAATGTAATCACACACCACCTGCGTCTTGTCCTCACCGCATCCGATCAGATTCCGGTACTCGCAGGACATCTGCTCCGGATGCTCCTGGTAGTAGGAATAGAGAGAGATCAGCATCTTTTTCGCCTTCTCCTCCTCTTTTTTCGCCTCCGGGTTGCGGTAGACGTTGGCAAACATCAATTCCCGCAGAAGACGCATTCCCTCCGCTTTTTCCTCGGACTGCCGCACATAGGGCGTTCCAAGGCTCTGATCCACAATATCGTGGATGAGTGTGTTGAGACGCTCCCGGCACGTATCGCCGAGCACGACGCGGATGGTGATCGGAATGTCATCCTCGCTCAAAATTCCTGCGCGGATGGCATCGTCCATATCGTGGTGTATGTAGGCAATCTTGTCGCAAAGGCGCACGACCTGTCCCTCGAGTGTGGATGGCTTTCCCGCCGTGCGGTGATTTAAGATGCCGTCCCGTACCTCCCAGGTCAGATTCAGGCCCTTTCCCTCTTTTTCCAGAACCTCCACAACGCGGACACTCTGTTCTGCATGGCGGAAACCGCCGGGATGCACCTCGTTCAATGCCGCCTCACCGGAATGGCCGAACGGCGTATGACCGAGATCGTGGCCGAGTGCAATGGCTTCGGTCAGATCCTCGTTCAGATTCAGCGCTCTCGCGATCGTGCGCGCAATCTGTGACACCTCCAGTGTGTGGGTCAGCCGGGTCCGGTAATGATCCCCCTGCGCAGCGAGAAACACCTGTGTTTTGT
>CAVBNJ010000130.1:5444-7325 GCA_963596755.1 bacterium | reverse complement strand
TTTTTATACTTTACTTTTCGGAAATTTGGTACTAAAGTGTAGAAAAACTGATTTTCAAGAGGTGATTTTTTTGAAACGATACTATATTCTTCATTATTTTGATCCTGCCAACGTCGGAAGTTTTCTTCTCGTCTCGCTGCTCGGCCTGGTCGCGGTGCTCGCTCTTGTGCTCCTGATCGCAAAATTTCAGATGAAACAGCAGCTGAAAGAGGAGACGGAAGAAAAGGCAAAAAAAATGCGCCGGAAGAAACACCAGCGCAGACAGTATCAGATTGTGGAAAGTTTTTATGAGCTGGTTTTCTCCGGCACTTCGATTCTTCTCTTTCTCTCCCTCTACTACATCATCGACGAGCGGCTGCCGCAGATTTCGATGTACTGGGAGAAGTATCAGGACGTCGTGCTCCTTATTTTTATCGTGCTCTCCGTCTTCCTGACGAGCTGGCTCGATGTGGTTCTGGTAAAGCTGACGCACCTCGATCCGGAGCAGAAAGCGTCGGTGCGGCTGATTTCGGTGTTCTATATTGTACTGATTCTTCTGTACATCCGTTTTATCTACGAGGACACCAACTACGACGGCCTGATCCTGTATTTCCTGACGCTGACCGTCGGCCGTTTCCTCTATTTCGACTTCACGGTCAAAAGCTTTCTGGAAACAATGCGGGGACTCGTCGAAAATCTGCCGCTCCTTATCATCATGGGCGCTTACTCCGGATTCGTGTGCTGGTATGGCTTCCGCGTCGGATTTCTGTTAAAATCCAACGGCGTAATCTTAAGCACCTTCCTTGCCCATCTTTTTATGGACTGCTCGATCTTCCTGCTCCACAAAACGGGCATTTTGAAGCATGTGATCCGAAAACTCTGATCTTACATTCCAAACAGCAGTGCAAATCCATGCACCACAAAAGCTGCCAGCCAGGCGATCACACACTGGGAAACGACGACGCCTGCCGCCCATTTTCCGCCGAGTTCCCGTTTGATCGAAGCGACTGCTGCAACACACGGGGTATACAGAAGACAGAAGACCAGAAGGCTCAAAGCGGAAACCGGGGTCAGAACGGCGGTCAGCTGTGCCGTAGAACCAAAGAGAACGGAAAGAGTAGAGACCACACTCTCTTTTGCCATAAATCCGGTCAGAAGCGCCGTCGATACCCGCCAGTCACCGAAGCCGAGCGGACGGAAAACGGGCGCAAGATAACCGGAGACGACGGCAAGAATACTGTCTTTCGAATCCTCGACCACATTCAGATGTGTTCCGAACGTCTGTAAAAACCAGATCACGATGGTCGCAATGAAAATGACGGTAAAAGCCCGCTGCAGGAAGTCTTTTGCTTTATCCCACAGAAGCTGTCCGACATTTTTCGCACCCGGCATGCGGTAGTTCGGAAGCTCCATGACAAACGGGACGGCCTCTCCCTGGAACAGGGTTCCCTGCATCAGCATCGCCATAAGAACCGCCATGAAAATGCCGCCGAAGTACAGAAGCACCATCACAAGCGCGCTGTATTTCGGGAAAAATGCTGCGGTAAAGAACGCATAAATCGGAAGCTTGGCCGAACAGCTCATAAACGGGGTCAGAAGGATCGTCATTTTCCGGTCACGCTCGGAAGGCAGGGTGCGGCTTGCCATGACGCCCGGCACGGTACAGCCGAATCCGACCAGCATCGGCACGATACTGCGGCCGGAAAGGCCGATTTTCCGGAGCAGCTTATCCATCACAAACGCCACACGCGCCATATAACCGCTGTCCTCCAGAATCGACAGGAAGAAAAACAGGGTGACGATGATCGGAAGAAAACTTAACACACTTCCGACTCCGTTGAAAATGCCGTCGATCACAAGGGAATGAAGCACGGAATTGACTCCCCACGCTGTCATGGCGCC
>CAVBNJ010000130.1:0-5149 GCA_963596755.1 bacterium | reverse complement strand
TCCAGCATTTCTTTTTCATTTTCATCCAGTGCCAGCTGCTCTAAAATCAGAGAATCGCCCTCCGCGAGCTTGCTTGCCGCAAAGCGCACCGGAATATCCGCACGCGCGGCGTGATCCTCGATCAGATGCATAATCGCATGCAGCGCCCGGTGGACGGCACCGCCGTGGTCATCCGCCTCACAGAAATCCTTTCTTCCCGGCTTTTCCTGATACTTTGCCACATGGACGGCATGGGCAACCAGTTCCTCAATTCCCTCGTTCTTTGCAGCCGAAATCGGGATGACCGGAATGCCAAGTCTCTCTTCCATCTGATTGACGAGCACGGAACCGCCGTTCTCCCGCACCTCATCCATCATATTTAACGCCAGTACCATCGGAACATCAAGTTCCATCAGCTGCATTGTCAGATACAGATTTCGTTCGATATTCGTCGCATCCACGATATTGATGATGCCGCGCGGGTGCTCGTTCAGGACGAAATTCCGGGTGACGATCTCCTCACTCGAATACGGGGACATCGAATAGATGCCGGGAAGATCGGTGACCAGCGTGTTTTTCTGGCCGCGGATTTCACCGTCCTTCCGGTCTACCGTTACACCTGGAAAGTTTCCGACGTGCTGATTCGAGCCCGTCAATTGATTAAACAAAGTCGTTTTTCCGCAGTTCTGGTTTCCAGCCAGTGCAAAGGACAGCAGCTCGCCCTCCGGCAGCGGATGCTCTTTCGCCTTGTTGTGGTACTTTCCGCCCTCTCCGAAACCGGGATGCGGGATCGCTTTTGCGTCCGGCTGTTCTTTTTCTTTTACGGCATCCCGCACTTCTGTAATTTCAATCCGTCCGGCATCTGCAAGGCGGAGCGTCAGTTCATAGCTGTGAATCCGCACTTCCACGGGATCTCCCATCGGTGCGTATTTTACCATCGTCACCTCTGCGCCCGGAATGATTCCCATATCGAGGAAGTGCTGCCGCAGTGCCCCCTCTCCGCCTACGGTGCAGACGGTCGCCGTTTTGCCGATCGGCAGTTCTTTCAGTGTCATATGTATATTCTCCTTATCAATATTTCTTATTGATTCTCATTATCAATAGCAAGTATATGACACGATCCCACTGCGGTCAAGCAATTGGTATTATTTCTCTTTCTGTTTTTCTTCGAGCTTTTTCTGTACACTCGGAAACAATTCCAGATCGGTGTGCGGGATTGCCTGGGCCGCTTTCATCATGGAAATGAAATCGGCAACCTGGCCGAACTGGATGTAGACCATCTCGTCGAGAATGCGTTCAATATCGTCGATGCAGCTTCGGTCGAGCAGAATCTTTTCCGCCCCTTCCAGCGATGTATTTCCGGCGCAGATCAGGCGGTCGCGGTCCATATCCGGGTACATGCCGATTGTGATGGCGGATTCCTTGGAAACGTGCTTTCCAAATGCACCCGCCGCGTAAAAACGGTCAATATCATTCATGGAAATGCCGGATTCGCGCATCATGTACGCGACCATCGTGTAGGCGGCCGATTTTGTGCGCAGGAATTCGGCGATATCGCTCTGGTAAAAACACAGCCCTTTGCTGTACTCGACGCACCACTCTCCCGTCTCCGGATCTTCTTTGATCTTTTCGGACTGTTCCGGCTGCAGCGTGCCGAACAGGTTGATCCATCCATTTAAAAACAGTTCAGCAAGCAGATCAATGATGCCGGAGCCGCAGATTCCCTTCGCTTCTCCTTCTCCGATCACATGACAATGCACCTCACCATTTTCTATTTTTACCGTATCAACGGCTCCTTCTGCCGCACGCATGCCCGTTTTTACGACACCGCCCTCGAGAGCCGGGCCGGCAGCGCCTGCGCCGCAGAGAAGAAATTCCCGGTTTCCGACGACGAGCTCACCATTTGTTCCGATATCAAAAAAGACGCTGATCGTTTCTTTTTTATAAAGTTCTGTTGCGATCATGCCGCTTAAAATATCCCCGCCCAGGTAATTGGATTTTCCCGGCACGCAGTAGACACAGCCTTTCATCGGAAATCCCATCTCCTTTGCCGTGAGAAATCCGACACGGTCGGCGCGCACGGCGTACGGGGACGAAAAGACGCAGAACGGGTCCAGTCCCAGCAGGAAATGGATCATCGTCGTGTTGCCGGATACGACCATTGACAGAACGTCCTCCGGTGCAGTTCCCGTCTTTTTCCGGATTTTTTCAAAGAGTATTGTAAATGTCTCCAGCGTACATGCGCGGATCTCCTGCAGTACCTCCGGTTTGTCCTTACAGGCAAAAATCCGGGTCAGAATATCGGTTCCGTAGGCCATCTGGCGGTTGTATTCGCTCTCCTCGGCAAGCACTGTGCCGTCACTGCAGTTTACCAGGCGTATCACCACGGTCGTGCTTCCAAGATCGGCGGCATAGCCGTAATGCGCTCCTGTCGTGTCTCCCGCTTCCAGATCAACTGCCTGCCAGATCGTTCCGTTCCAGGCAAGGGAAACGGTTATTTTATAGTCTGCCTGCTCACAGACAGGATACAGCTTCTGCAGCGCCGGGAGGGTGAATGCGGCGGCAATTCCTCTTTCCTTTAAAGCATCCCGAATCCGCATCTGACTGGAACGGGCATCATCCTCGGTCGGCAGCGGCAGCTCCAGATATTGTTTCTGTGTCATTCCCTGATTCATGTTATCTTCCTCATTTCCTGATCATTTCTCTTTTTTCTGTTTTCTATTGTATCACTTTTCTCTTTTCCCGAGGACTTATTTTTTTCACATTTTTGCTACATTTCCATCACAGATTCCCATTATACTGCAAAGCATAGAAACAAAAAAGAAAGCAAACAAAACCGGAAGCCGATTCCGGAACACAGTTTAATATAAACACCAGAAAGGAAGTATTCACTATGATGGATTACAGAAACAACTACAATAACGAAATGGAAAACAAGAACGAGAACATGATGACAGACCAGAACAGCTTCAACGGAAAGAAACCTTCTTCCAAAAATAAAAAAGCTGCTAAACTCGCAAAGAAAATCGGAGCTATTGCATTAAGCGCTGTTCTGTTCGGCGGTGTTGCAGGCGGTACCTTCCAGGCAGTCAACCACTTTGCCGGAAGCACCACAACTGCTGCAGCAACTACAACACAGCAGACAACTTCCAACAGCAGTCTCTTAAAAGCTGCCGCAACCTCCACAAGTTCCTCCTCCACCGGAACGATGGATGTTACCACAATCGCGAAAAACGCAATGCCGTCGATCGTCTCCATCACAAACCAGTCCGTACAGGAAGTACAGAACTACTTCAGCATGTTCGGTTACGGCGCACAGACACCGCAGACGGAGGAGACCACAAGCTGCGGTTCCGGTATCATCATCGGAAAGAATGACACCGAGCTTCTGATTGTAACCAACAACCACGTCGTTGACGGCGCCGATACTCTTTCTGTCAGCTTTGTAGACAATCAGGTCTGCGAGGCAAATATCAAAGGCACCGATGCCGATAATGACCTTGCCGTCATCGCCGTTCCGCTCTCCGAGATTCCGGACGACACAATGAGCAGCATCGCCGTTGCCACAATGGGTGATTCCGATTCCGTTGAGGTCGGCGAGCAGGTCGTTGCGATCGGCAACGCACTCGGCTACGGCCAGTCCGTCACCACCGGTATCATCAGTGCTGCAAACCGTGTGATCGACAGCGATTCCTCTTCGGATGGAAATTCTGACGGAACAACAACCGATACCACTTCGACCGACACAACCGGAAAGACCTACTTACAGACCGATGCCGCTATCAACCCTGGCAACAGCGGCGGTGCTCTTCTGAACATGAACGGAGAAGTCATCGGCATCAATTCTGCAAAGCTTGCCTCCACAGAAGTTGAGGGTATGGGCTACGCCATCCCGATCTCCCGTGTTTCCGATATCATCGAAACCCTGATGAATGAGCAGACCAGAACGAAAGTTGCCACCGAAGATCAGGGAACGATCGGCATCAAATGCCTCGATGTCAGCAGCCAGATCCAGCAGGCGTACAATATGCCGGCCGGCATCTATATCTCCGAGGTAACCTCCGGCGGTGCCGCTGAAAATGCAGGTCTGAAATCCGGCTACGTGCTGACCAGCTTTGACGGCCACTCCGTTACTTCCACCAGCGAACTGAAATCCCTGCTGCAGTATTACTCCGCAGGCGAGACCGTAGAAGTGGAAGCTCAGGTTCCAAACAACGGCTCCTATGAGACCAAGACCTTCTCCCTGACCCTCGGAACAAGCACTGCTTCTTCCGATGATCAGCAGAGCGATTCCCAGCAGAACGCAGGCCCGTCCCGCTCTGCTGACGAAGGCAATACACTGACCTCTGCTACCCCTGGAATCTGATTGCCCGCTCTCCTTTGAAACGAGTGAGTCCATAAATAAAAAGCATGATAAGCAAAGAAAGCCCCCGAAACAGAACTCCAATGTTTCGGGGGCTTCTCTTATCTTTTTAATACACTTCTTATCTTTCTGCTCCTGCAACTGCCTCGCGGGCTGCTTTTTCTTCCGGATCTTCATCCAGAATCGAAAACGCGATATTCGTTGCATGGTCTGCGACACGCTCAAGTCCGGATACAAGATCAGAGAAAATCATGCCGGCTTCCGGTGTACACGCGTTGCGGGTCAGACGCTCTACATGCTTCTGCTGCAGATCCCGCTCTTCCTGGTCGATGGAGTTTTCGATATCAATGATCTCCTGCAGATGCTGCAGATCATTCTTGGCAAACATTTCAATCGACTCATCGAGAATCTTTAATACCATATCCAGCATCTCGGAGAGATCCAGCTCCCCCTGCTTGCTGAAGGTTACGTTGTCATCTGTCATCTGAACAGCGGCATCCGCTACGTTTTCCGCATGGTCACCGATCCGCTCAATATCATTCACCACATGGAACAGTGCTCCGATGCGCATAACGTCTGCGGTCGGCAGCGATGCCTGATTCAAGTGAACGAGATAGTTCGTAATCTCTCTGTTCAGGAAATTGATGTTTTCCTCGACGCGGTAAACTTCGTCGATCTCTTTCTGATCGCGGGTTACCAGCGTATTCATCGCACGGATCAGATTGGTCTCTGCCATCTGCGCCATACGCTCCATCTCACGGACAGCCTGCAGGACTGCAGTCGTCGGAGACATGGCATGTTTGGAGC
>CAVBNJ010000129.1:0-7391 GCA_963596755.1 bacterium | reverse complement strand
CAATGCTGCTGTACAAGCACATCAGCAGACTGCTGAAGGGTGAGGCAATGCACTAAAAACTGAAAAAACAAAAAAGACGGACAGAAAAGACGCAGAGAGGAATCCTGTGTTTTCTGTCCGTCTTTTTTATAAGATTTTCCAAAATGATTTACTTTATCGTTTCAGAGTGGTAAGATTACAACGTACATAAAACGAAACAAGTTAAAAAAGAATGTAAAAATGTAATGAACCGTATTGACGTTTTTTCTCGGGGGGGGTATAATACAGATAATTGTAAGAAAAAAGAGATTGCGAAAAGATGCGGAAGAATTTATGATGATATCATAACGATAAAATCCGGTTTTATGCGGAAAAAACAGCAGACCGGAGAGAGAAAAAGAGAGGAAAAGGCAGTGCCTGAAAAAAAGGGAAAGAAAAAGAAATCAAATGTGATCCAGGTATGCATCGGCGTTCTTGCGGTCATTCTTGCTATATTGATTGTTGTAATGATGGGAATTGTTTCCAGCATCCAGGGAACGGCGCGCGTCGTGAACTATGCGGGACTCGTCCGCGGAAAGACACAGAGGATCATCAAGCTGGAAATTTCCGGGGAGCAGGAAGATGAGATGATTGCGGACATCGACTCGTTCATTGACGGTCTGCGGAACGGAAACGACGAGCTGAATCTGGTTCGGCTCGATGACGCGGCGTTCCAGAAGAAAATGCAGGAGCTGGACGATTATTTTTCTGTGCTGAAAGAAGAAATCTATCGTGTCCGTTCCGAAGGGTATGAAAACACCGATATCATTGCGAAAAGCGAGAAATTCTTCGGAATCTGTGATGAAGCGACCGGTCTGGCAGAGGCCTACTCCCAGAGAAATGCGACCTCACTTTCTGCGCTGGAAAAATACATCACCGCAGATATCGTCGCTCTGATGCTTCTGATCGGCTATGAGTTCGTAAAAGCCGTGCGCTACGCGGCCATGAACCGTACCCTGCAGAAAAAAGTCTATCTCGACAGCGCAACGGGTCTCCCGAACAAAAATAAATGCGAAGAGCTGCTCGGCGATGAAAATCCGGCAGCAGAAGATGTGGGTGTCTGCAGTTTTGACCTGAACAATCTCCGCCGCATCAACAACAGTATGGGGCACGAAGCCGGAGATGCGTACATCCGCCGCTTTGCTGTCTGCCTGCGTGCATCCATGCCGGAAGACCAGTTTGTCGGCCGCGCCGGCGGCGATGAGTTTCTTGCTGTGACGCATGGCATGAACGAAGAAGAGATGAAGCAGTGCCTGGCAAAGGTGCGGGAGGACATGAAAGAAGAGTCGAAGGATCATCCGGAGACTCCTCTTAGTTATGCGGTTGGTTTTGCACTCGCCGTCGATTTCCCGGGAAGCACCATGCGGGAGCTGTTTAACTACGCCGATAAAAACATGTACATCAACAAGAACCATGTCAAACGGGAAGAAGCTGCGGCAGAAAAACGGCTCGACTATCACCTGCTGAAGCTTCTGAACCACCATGGCACCAATTTTTCGGACTGCCTGTACTGCGATGCCAAAATGGACACCTACCGTGCGATCCGTGCCAGCGAGAATTTTTTCCTGGCAGTCGACGGTGCGTATTCCGGTGCTGCAGAGCAGATTGTGGAGGAGCGGGTAGAAAGAGAAGAACGGACAGAAATCCGAAAAAGTCTTCAGCTGGAAACTTTGCGGGAAAAAATGCACACAACGGACGATGTGCAGGAAATTCAGTACCGTTCAAAAGAACAGGAACAGGGCGTCTACAACCGCATCACGCTGATTCCGGTCGACTGGGATGAGAACGGCGGGCTGCATCATTTCCTTCTGGCGTTCGAAACGATCCGGACAGCGGGCGGAAATCAGATCGATGCCAAGGAACAGCTCATCCTCTATTATGAGCAGTTAAAGCAGTCAATTCTGGAAAATGACAGCTACGTCGATGCACTGTTGGAGTTATCGGATGTGATCTATACCGTCAATCTGACGAAGGACATTCTGGAAAAGAATATTGTACTGACTGGAAAAGAAGAGCGGGGCAGAGAGCTCCTGCTGGACTATCCGCTGCCGTGCAGCTATCAGGATTACTGTCAGGAATACATCAAAAAAGTGACACAGGAAACCGTTGCCGGCTACAGTATGACCGATGAATCGGAGAAAATGCTGAAGCGGTTTGAAAACGGGGAGACGCATCTGGCGGTAGAATACTGCACACATGAGGATGACGGCCGGATTCGCTGGGTACAGAAGACGATTCTGATGACACAGACCGTGGTCTTTGATACGGAAACTCAGACCGAACTTCCGATCGTTCATGCGATCATTCTGCTGCAGGATACTTCGGAGCGCCATGCACGGGAGGAGCAGGAACATGCGCGCCTGCAGGCAGCTTTTGACGAGATGCGGACGGCAAACCAGGCAAAGACGAATTTCCTGAGCCGGATGAGCCATGATATCCGGACACCGCTGAACGGCATCATCGGCCTTCTGAAAATCGATGAGACGCACTTTGACAACAGAGAACTGATTCTGGAAAATCATAAAAAAATGCAGGTGGCAGCCAATCATCTGCTCTCTCTGATCAACGATGTGCTGCAGATGAGCAAGCTGGAAGAGGGAAACATTGTGCTGACGCATGAGTACATTTCCCTTGCGGAGCTGACGAGTGATATTGTGAGCATCATTATTGAACGGGCCGTGGATATGGGCGTTGAACTGGTTTACGAAGAAGGAAAAGAAGAAATTCCGTATCCGTATCTTTACGGAAGTCCGCTTCACCTCCGCCAGATTTTCCTGAATATTTACGGCAACTGTATCAAGTACAACCGTCCCGGCGGAAAGGTTACCACGATTGTCGAGGCGGAGGAAGCAAAGAATGGAATGTGTATCTACCGCTGGATCATTTCGGATACCGGAATCGGTATGAGTGAGGAGTTTCTGGAGCATATCTTCGAGCCGTTCTCGCAGGAGAAGTCAGACGCCAGAAGCGTTTACCAGGGAACCGGTCTTGGCATGGCAATTGTAAAAGCGCTGCTGGAGCAGATGAACGGAACGATTCAGATCACGAGCGAGGTTGGTGTCGGTTCCACGTTTATTATTGAAATTCCATTTGAAATTGCACCGGCACCGGAGCAGATGCCGGTTCCCCGGAAACGGAAGAAAAAGCAGATATTCAGGGATACCGTGTCCTGGTGGCAGAGGATAACGAGCTGAATGCAGAGATCGCCGAGATGCTGCTTACGGATGCTGGAGCAGAAGTCACAATGGTGGAAAATGGACAGTTGGCGGTAGAGTGCTTTCGGAATCACGAGCCGGGAACGTTTGATGTGATCCTGATGGATATCATGATGCCGGAGATGGACGGCCTTGCGGCAACAAGGGCGATTCGTGCCATTCCGCGCGCGGACGCCAAACAGATTCCGATTATCGCCATGACGGCAAATGCATTTGAAGAAGACGCGAAAAAGTGCCTGGCAGCAGGAATGAACGCACATCTGGCAAAACCATTCCAGATTGAAAGGGTGGAGAAAACGATTGCGGCGTGCTGCGCAAGGAAGGACAATGTATAACAGGTAAGGAGACTGTTCGATGAAGGAAGAAGAATTGGAAACGAAAGGAAGGAAAGAGGAACAGAATTCACTGCAGGAGAGCTTAAAAATTCTGAACCGGGAAAAAGCAATTCTGGATGCACTGACGGTGGACTATACGTCATTTTATTACTGTGATCTGGAGAATGACACGTTCAGTCCCTTAAAATGCGCAGATTACAACAACGCAGCCATTGCGATGAGCGAGGTGGCAGGGAACAGCGGCTCCTATTCCGGCAGCATCCGGTATTATTTTGATCACTTTGTAGTGAAAGAATCAGCGCCGGATTTTCTGGAAAAGCTGAGCGCAGAGCACCTGAAAGAGCATCTTCGGAAAAACGAAAGATTTGCCTACAAATACCGCTGCTATCCCAATAAGGCAGGACAGCAGTATTTTGAAGTACAGGTCGCGCGTCTTTCGGAGGGAGAGGGTTTTCCGGTTGTCATGGGGTACCGTTACATCGACGATCTTGTTGCGGAGCAGGAAAAACAGCAGACAAAGCTGGAAAATGCGCTGGCGGATGCAAGGCTCAACAGTGAGATTGTCGGAACGATCAGCAAACTGTACTGGCTGATTTACCGGATTGATCTGAGAGAAAAGACATACGAAGAAATCTCGGCGGCGCAGGAGACACATAAATTAACGGGGAAAAAAGGTTATATTGCAGATATTTATGAAGCGATGTGCACCAGAATTGTATCGGATGAATATGAGGGGATCATGCGGGAATTCTGGGATATCACGACGCTGTCCGACCGGCTGAAAGATACGGAAAGTGTGGCAATTGAATATAAGACGCGGTCCGGCTCATGGAATCTGGCGCGGTTTATTGCCAAGAAACGGGATGCCAAAGGGAATGTGCGGAATGCGCTGTATGTTGTGCAGAAAGTTGACCAGGAGAAGAAAAAAGAGAATGCGTACAAGCAGCGGCTGGTCGATATGGCGGAGGATGCGCGGCGGGCGAATATGGCTAAAACGGATTTTCTGCGCCGGATGAGCCACGATATCCGGACACCGATCAACGGCATTCAGGGGATGATCACGATTGCGGAGCATTTTCCGGATGACCTGGAAAAGCAGAAGGAGTGCCGGGACAAGGTCAAAGAGGCATCAGGATTTCTTCTCGATCTGGTCAACAACATTCTGGATATGAACAAGCTGGAATCCGGTGCGATCGCGCTGGAACATAAACCGTTCGACTTGCTGGAACTCTTAGGAGAGCTGAATACCTTGTCGAGAATGAATGCGGAAGTGCAGGGACTGCAGGTGTATGTGGATCACAGCAGGATCCGACACTGCCATTTGGTCGGAAGCCCGCGCCATGTGAAGCAGATTCTGCAGAACATCGACGGAAATGCGATGAAGTATAACCGCGAGGGAGGATCGGTTTCGTTTTCGACATCAGAACTTGCCTGTGTGAATAATGTTGTCACGCTGCAGTTTGTCTGCGCAGACACCGGCCGCGGTATGAGCAAGGAATTTCTGCCGCATATTTTCGAACCGTTTGCCCAGGAGGACACCAGTGCCAGAACAGCCTATATGGGTACGGGTCTTGGCATGCCGATTGCAAAGCAGCTCGCCGAAATGATGGGCGGCACGATCGAGGTGGAAAGCGAACTGAATGTGGGAACAACGTTCAAAACGACGCTTTCGTTTGAAATCGATACCGCCTATGAGGAAAAAGAAACGGTGGAATTTCCGGCAGCGAAACAGGATCTGTCGGGAGTGAAGGTTCTTCTGACCGAGGATAATGAACTCAACATGGAGATTGCAAAATTTATTCTGGAAGAAGCCGGAATGGAAGTGACCTTGGCGTGGAACGGAAAAGAGGCAGTCGATATTTTCCGGTCTTCGAAGAGAAATTCGTTTGATTTAATTTTGATGGACGTTATGATGCCGGTGATGGACGGCCTGACCGCAGTCCGGAAAATCCGCTCGCTGAAACGCGAGGACGCGCAGACGATCCCAATTTTTGCCATGACGGCAAATGCCTTTACCGATGATATCAAAGCAAGCCGGAGAGCCGGGATGAATGAGCATTTAGCAAAACCGCTGGATGAGAACAGAATGATGAACTTAATACGGCAGTATGTTTCACATTAAGATCATGGTATGCTTCAATTTCAGAACACAGGAAGGGGAAGAAACATGAGCAAAAGAGAGTATTCGGTAGACGAGCTGTTATTATATGCATATAAGTATAATAAGATTCCAGCGATTTTGTTTGCCAAAGATAAAGAGTGCCGCTACATCTATACATCTGAAATTGAAGATGCCATCAACGCGGGGAAAGAGCATTCGATTCTCGGGAAGACGGACATGGAGATTCAGTACGATAAGAAACTCGGAAGACAGTATTACGAGCAGGACAAAGAAATTATGCGGACGGGGGAACCCATGCACTGCTATTCGGAGTTCTATGTGAATGGGGAAAAGAAGATCAGGGAGATTCTCAAAAATCCGGTTTACAGCAACGGCGAAATCATCGGTGTCTGCGGTGTCGTGACGGATGTGACAGAACTGATGACGTTAAAAGAGCGGTTTGAGAAACTGAGCATTCTGGACACCAATACGGGATGCTATAATCGGAATTATTATCTGCAGCATAACTACGACAAAGAGAGCTGCCTGCCGTGCGCGTATGTGATGTGCGACTGCAATGATCTGAAAGCCGTCAACGATCAGTTTGGGCATGAGACGGGCGATCAGTATATTCAGATGGTGGGAGATGTTCTGAAATATGTGGTCGATCAGAAAGGCGTCTGTATCCGCTGGGGCGGCGATGAATTTCTGATGATCGTTCCGAACTGTGATGAGACGGCATGTCAGCAGATGCTGGAGAAAATCGAACACGAGATTCAGCTGAAACAAAAGATTCTTCCGCAGGTAGAGGCAGCTGTTGGGTACCGCATCCGCTGGGGACTGGAACAGTCAGAAGAAGGAATCATACAGGCTGCAGATCAGGCGATGTATCAGGACAAAGCGAGAAGAAAGGCGGGACGAAATGGAGATTAAAGAAGAGTTTAGAACGTATATGAAAGAAATCGTCCGCGCCATGCCGGCGACGCTGTTCTTTAAAGATACCGAAGGACGGTATGTCTTTACGACGCAGGTCTGCGATCTCGTAAATGCAGGACCGGACGGAAGTATTCTCGGCAAACGGGAACTGGAAGTTCAGCGCGACAAGGCGCTGGGAAAGCGCTATTATGAGGAAGATATGCGGATTCTGAAAACGGGAGAGTCGACCCACACGATCGATCCGATCCATATCGAGGGACAGGAAACGGTTTACATCGAGGTGATGAAAGAGGCGATCCGCAATGACGAGGGAGAAATCATCGGGATCTGCGGCATCTGCAATCATATGACAGAGCTGGAAAATCTTCGCAAGAAATATCAGGAGCTGAGCTTATGCGATCCGATGACTGGAGCGTACAACCGGAACTATACGTTCGAGTGCAACTTTGACCGGAAAGAATGCCTGCCGTGCAGTTATATCTTCTGCGACTGCAACAACTTAAAGAAAATCAATGACAATTACGGCCATGATATGGGCGATAAATATATTCTGGAGGCGTTTCATATCCTGAAGGAATGCATGAGAAGCCAGTCGACGATTATCCGCTGGGGCGGGGACGAGTTTCTTGTGATCACACCAAACTGCAGTACAGAAGAGCATGAGGAGCTGCTGCAGGAGATGGAGACTGCCCAGCAGAAACTTTCGGATCTGAAACTAGGCATGGGACTTGCGCTTGGCGGAATGGTGCGGGAGACAATGGACATTTCGGAATCTCTCGTGATGAG
>CAVBNJ010000128.1:0-7391 GCA_963596755.1 bacterium | reverse complement strand
AAAGTCCGCGAAAAATCAAGGTTTTTTTTTATTTTTTTCGATTTATCCGTTTTTATGCAAAAAAGAGAAATACAGGGGTACTGCTTTGTGCAGTTTTCCTATATTTCTCTCTTTTTTGATATTTTCGTTACAGAATATCGGAGTAATCCAGGATGGTGATGCCGGTTGTCGGGTCTTCGATGACTTTCGGGTCATCTCCGGCTGCGTGGGCTTTCTGAATCAGCTCTTCTGCGGTGTAAACCGGCATGGCGAGTTCGATCGGCTCGTCCGGTTCTGGTTCCGGTTCCGGCTCTTCGGCTTCTTCCGGTTCTTCCGGTTCTTCTGTTTCTTCGATGGTTTCTGGTTCTTCCGCTGCTTGCGCAGTTTCTGTTTCTTCTGCCGGCTCGGTTTCTTCTAATCCTTCTGATTCCTCTGCTGTTTCTTCTGGAATCTCGTCGGCTTCTTCGATTATTTCGGTTTCTTCGGTCTCTTCCGCTGTTTCTTCGACAGTCTCAGTCTCCTCAGCCGGCTCTGCCTCTTCTCCTTTTACAAGGCGCTGCAGATCAACGGTGTTGAAGGATGCCGGCTCACTGTTCTCCGCCTCAAAGTCACGGATTTTAAATTCATCCTGTCCTTCTTCTGTTTCAGCTGCGGATACCGGCTCCGTCTTTTCTGTTTCTGCTGTTTCCTGCTCTGCTGCTCTTAACTGTTCCGCCATATCCTGTTCTTCCTGTCTCTTTTCTTCTTCCAGGGCAGCTTTCTTTCTGCTGCGCAGTTCTTCGGACTCTTCTTCGTCTTCGTCGTCCTCGTCCTCTTCTTCCTCATCCGCTTCTTCATCGCGTTTCCATACCTCGGAAAGGATGAACAGAATGATCAGAAACAGAATGGCAAGTCCGATGATCATGATTCCTTCTCTGCTCTGTGCCGCCATGGACAGAAAACCGATAACCGGAATGGTGACGATCACTTTGCTCACAGTTGCTTTTACGGTGATATCTGTTGTATCTCCGCTGATCACATTTTTTACAGATGCAGTTCCGGCAGTGCTGTCAATGGACTGTATCGTATAGATATACTTTCCGGAATTGTCATCAACCAGGATTTTGTCTCCCGCTGCTACATCTGACGTGTTGGTCTTCTTCGCATACGTAACAGCACCGCGGGAAATATTGGTATTTCCCATACCATCTGAGACAAGTGTCGTGATGCCGGCAAACGGCGGAATCACCAGTGCGCCTGCTGACAGGATTGCAAGCAGAAGCAGCGTATTCACAATTACCTTCAGTAATTTTGACATATTCAATTCTCCTTGTGTTCTCAGTCTTTGCCCCCTATTATAACCCCTTTTTCTTGAATATGCAAGAAAACGTTATGTGCCGTACGCCTGCTGTCCGGTTCTATGTGTCGAATTTTTCGATTTTTTCTTGAAGATCTGTGCTGTTTCTTCTATACTATATACATAACCAAAGGGGGAATACTGTAATATGAATACACTGATCAAAACGATCGAAGATCTTTCCCTGAACGCATGGCCTTCTCACCAGATTGAGCTGTACGACGGATGGATTCTTCGTTTTTCTTATTTTTATACGCATCGGACCAACAGTGTGGAACAGATCGGACCGTCCACGATTCCGGTGGACGAAAAAGTCCAGTATTGTGAAGAAATTTACCGCCGCTGGGGCACACCGGCAATTTTCAAAATCAGCCCGCTTGTCGATCCCGGCTTTGATACGATGCTCGCCGACCGCGGCTACGTCGTACAGCACACGACGCATGTCATGACAATGGATCTTGCCAATTTCGTCAAAAAAGATCCCGCTGTCGCCGTGACCGTCAGCAGCTTCATTCCGCCGAAGTGGATTGACAGTCTCTTCGCCTTAAAGAGCACAACGAACGTCATGCACCGCATGGTCGTTCCTTCGATGTACCGCGCGATTCCGAAAGAGACGATCTGTACCTCGATCCAGGATGAAACCGGAACCATCGTTGCCACCGGACTTGGCATCCGCGACCGCGATTACGTCGGTGTCTATGCGATCCATGTGCATCCGGCATACCGCCACCGCCACTACGCGTCGTCAATCTGCCGCACGATTCTCTCCGAGGGAATCCGTCTCGGCGCAACGAAAGCGTATCTTCAGGTTGTCGAGGGAAACACGCCTGCGATCACACTGTATGAATCGCTCGGCTTTTCCTATCTTTACACCTACTGGTTCCGTGCAAAAAATGTAGTCTGATTTCACATTCAAAAAACATAGCAAAACGGCATGTCAATTTTCTGACATGCCGTTTTACTCTATGTTTATGCTATAAGTGCAGTAAGATTATTCAGCAGAAGGACTGCTTAAATATTTTTCAACGCCGTCCATGGCTTCGCTCTCGTCTTTTCCGTTTGCAATTACGGTAACTTCCTCGCCATTGTCCAGGCCAAGGGTCATCATACCCATGATGCTCTTTGCGTTTACTTTTTTTCTGCCGCTCTCGACGTAGATTTCGCTCTCGTACTGGCTTGCTACCTGTACCAGCATGGCAACTGGTCTTGCCTCCAGGCCGCTTGAAAGACGGATTGTGATTGGTTTCTTAATCATAATACTTCTCCTCCTTGTTTCCTTCGCAAATCTTCTGCAATCTCTTTTAGTTTTCTTAATCTATGATTAACCCCGGATTTTCCAACGACCGGCGTTAACATCTTGCCAAGTTCCAGAAGCGACGCCTCCGGGTACTGTAAGCGGAGCCTTGCCATCTGCTCCAGCGGTTCCGGCAGCGACGAAAACCCTGTGGTTTCTTCGATATACCGGATATCTTCGATCTGGCGGATCGCCGCACTGACCGTTTTGTTGATGTTTGCAGTTTCGCAGTTCACCTTTCGGTTGACGCTCCCGCGCATCTCTTTTAAGATCCGCACATTTTCGAGATTCATGAGCGCGATGTTGGCTTCCATGATGCCAAGCATCTCCACAATCTGTGCCCCCTCCTTCATGTAAACCACATGGTGGTTTTTCCGAAGGACAATTCTCGCGTCAATCGCAAAGCTTTTCAGAAGCCCCTGCACCTGTTCTGCTCTCGGCGCGTCGGGACAGACGATTTCCAGATGGTAAAACCGGTTCGGGTCACTGATAGAACCGGACGCCAGAAACGCTCCCCGCAGGAATGCCCGTTTGCAGCACTGGCGCTGAACAACAATGGCCGGGATCGGCATTGCCAGTTCGCTGTCTGTCTCATGCAGCTTCACAGCCTGCAGAATCTCGTAGGTTTCTTCCCTGTCATTCACGCGGATCAGATACGTGTTTTCTTTCTGATTCACCTTGACTGCAAGCTCTGCTTCTATATTAAATGTTTTTTTCAATAAAGTAAAGTATTTTCTTGCCACATACGCATTCTCTGTCTGAATCCGTATTGTTCCGTCCTTTTTGGAAATCTGTCCGCAGAGCGAAAGAATCGCCGCGGTTTCCGCAATCTGGCAGTGACGCGCTGCCGGAAGATGTCTGGATAATTCCTCTTTTACTTCGCTTGAGAATGACATCCTTCCACCTCTAAATTCCTTTTCGGATGGCATCTTTTTCCAGATCCCGGTGCTCGATCCGGATGCCGTAGTCCTTCGCATTGGAAAGACGCCGGTACAGCTCGTTGGCAAGGGTTACCGAACGGTGCTTGCCGCCGGTACAGCCGATGCTGATGATGAGCTGATGCTTGCCCTCGGAAATGTAGTTCGGAATCAGGAAACGGATCATGTCTTCCAGTTTCTGCGCGAAGACCTGTGCCGTCTCGAAGCCCATCACGTAGTCCCGCACCGGAGCATCGTTTCCGGACAGGGGCCGCATGCCTTCTACATAGTAAGGATTGGGCAGGAATCGCACATCGAAAACGAGATCGGAGTCTGCCGGAATTCCGTATTTGAATCCGAACGAGAGCACCGTAATCATCAGATTTTTGAATTTCTGATCCTGCACAAAAATCTTATCGAGCTCTGCTTTCAGCTCTCTTGTGAGGAGCTGGCTCGTATCGAGAATGTAATCCGCATCTTTTTTGAGGAACTCGAGCGCTTTCCGCTCTTTTTTGATTCCCTCATCCACCCGGCCAAGGCCTGCCAGCGGGTGCGTTCTTCTCGTCTCTTTGTAGCGTTTGACCAGCACGTCATCGGACGCGTCCAGAAACAGGATCTCATAACAAATTCCGTTGATGCTCATCCGCTCCAGAACATTCTGCAGATCCGGGAGCGCCTGGCCGCTTCGGATATCGATTCCGACTGCTACCTTCTGGATTTCTCCGGAAGTGCCGTCGGCGGTAAGCTGTGCAAATTTTTCAACCAGCGGGATCGGAAGGTTATCGACACAGAAATACTCCGCATCCTCCAGCATTTTCAATGCCGTACTTTTTCCCGCACCGGACATGCCGGTCACAATTACAAAACGCATGATTTTTTCTCCTTTGGTGGATAACGGAAATTAAAATTCTCCGAGGAACTGAATTTCCGGCTCAAGCTGTACGCCAAACTGCTCTTTTACTTTTGTCTGGATCTGACGGATCAGTTCCATCACATCCGATGCGGTTGCACCGCCTGCGTTGATCAGGAAACCGCAGTGTTTTTCGGATACTTTTGCGCCGCCGACCGCATAGCCGGAAAGGCCGGCATCCATCACAAGTTTTCCGGCGAAATAGCCTTCCGGCCGCTTGAATGCACTGCCGGCGCTCGGATACTCGAGCGGCTGTTTCTCCACACGCTTATTTTTGAGTTCCTGCATGCGGGCGAGGATTTCCTCTTTATTCCCCGGAACGAGTTCCAGTTCTGCCCCGAGCACCAGGTATCCTCTGTCTTTGATGACGCTGGCACGGTAGCCGAAACCGAGTTCTTCTTTTTTCAGATTCAGAATTTCACCCTCTCTTGTGAGCACGGTAACATTCTGTACAATATCCTTCATCTCTCCGCCGTAGGCTCCTGCGTTCATCCGAACACCGCCGCCCAACGTTCCCGGGATTCCGGAGGCAAATTCCATACCGGAAAGGCCGGCCTCTCTTGCCGCCTGGCTGATGGAGACAAGCATGCTTCCGGCTTTTGCACGGACGTGGTTTCCCTCCACTTCGATTCCCTGGAAGTTTTTGTAAACCGAGAGAATCACACCGCGGTAGCCCTCATCACTTACAACGAGATTGCTGCCGTTTCCGGTGACAAACCACGGGATCTCTTTTTCTTCGCAGAGAGCCACGATTTTTCTGATTTCTTCTTCTGTATGGGGAGATACGAAATAGTCTGCCGGACCGCCCACGCGGAACGTCGTATGATTTTTCATCGGCTCTGCCGTCAGCACGGCATCCTCCCCGGCAATTGCATAAAGTTCTCTGACAATATCTTCTTTGATCACGATTTTTCTTTTCCTATCTAAATACAAATTCTAATTACAAATCTGCTCATACGCGAAAGCAGCCGACATCCCTCACTTCTTCGTTCGTTCTGCCAGCCGCTGTTTTTCTCATTCGTCTGCCTGCCCGTTTTGCAGGCTCACGGGCTATTCTACCACGAACCCTCAAAAAGTGCAATGAACTTTTTTCTATGAATTGTCTTCTTTTTGCTGCATTTCCTACATCAGACAGTCTTTTCCATGGATTCTCGTCGGAGTTACCAGTACCATCTGATTCATGAGGTTCTCTTTGGAAAGAACGGCGACGCGCAGATATTCTCTTGTGTGTCCCGTCCAGTACCGGATGCCGTCGATCTCCACTTCCTCTTCCATCAGAACTTCCAGCTCTTTTCCAAGGAAATCTTCCATATATTCCTGTCTTCGTTTCTCATCGAGGGCCAGAAGAACGTGGCTCCGTTTCGTCTTCTCCTGCTCCGGGATCTGACCTGCCATGGCGGCCGCGCGTGTTCCCTCTCTTCTCGAATACTTAAAGATATGCGTCTCGAAGAAATGAATGTCCTCGACAAAGGCGCGGGACTCTTCAAATTCTTCCTCGCTCTCCTGCGGGAAGCCGACGATCACATCGGTCGTCAGCGCCGGGTTTCCGTATACCTTACGCAGCAGGTCGCATTTATGTCTGTATTCTTCCGCGGTATATTTCCGGTTCATCCGTTTCAGCGTTCCGTTGCTTCCGCTCTGCAGTGAGAGATGGAAGTGCGGGCAGACCTTCGGCATTGCTGCGATCGCCTCCGCAAACTCCTCGGTGATGATGCCCGGCTCCAGGGAACCGAGGCGGATTCTTTTGATGCCGTCCACTGCATCCACCGCACGGATCAGATCGAGCAGTGTCTCTTTTTCCCCCTCCGGAAAATCGAGTCCGTAGGAGGAAAGGTGAATGCCGGTCAGCACAACTTCCTGATAGTCGGCCTCTGCGAGCCGTTTTACTTCCTCTACCACATCGCTCTGGCGGCGGCTTCTGACTCTGCCGCGCGCATACGGAATAATGCAGTAGGTGCAGAACTGATTGCATCCGTCCTGTACTTTCAGGAAGGCGCGGGTGTGCTCCGCTGTTTTGCTGATCGAGAGTGTCTCATACTCCCGGTTGTGTGTCATATCCACAAGAAAGCTTCTGCACTCCGCGTCGGATGGTTTTCCACCGTCCCCGCGTTCTGCCAGAAAGTTTTCCAGAATATCCACAAGATCTTTCTTCTTATTATTACCGATAATCAGGTCGATCGCGGTATCTTCCTCAAGTTTTTCCCCGGCCGCCTGCACATAGCAGCCGCAGGCAACGACAACCGCATCGGGATTCATCTTTTTCGCTTTGTGCAGCATCTGCCGCGATTTCCGGTCCGCGATGTTCGTCACGGTACACGTATTGATAATATAAACATCGGCTCCCGGCGCAAAAGGCACGATCTCGTACCCTCTGTTTTCGAGGAGCTGCTGGATGGCTTCCAGCTCATATGCGTTCACTTTACACCCAAGATTATGCAAAGCTACCGTCTTTTTCATACCATACTCCTTTCTTCTCCATCTTTATTATTAAAAATCACGAAGATTCCACCTTATCTTTGTATGTTTTCGCATTGACTTTTTCCCCGCCAGACGGTAAGATAAAGCTGTTAAAGAGGGTTATAAATAATGTTAAAACCAAATAACAGGGAGGATTACAAACATGAAAACAGTACAGATTTCTCTTAATTCTATCGACAAAGTAAAATCTTTTGTCAACGACATTTCCAAATTCGATTTTGACTTCGATCTGGTATCCGGAAGATACGTAATCGACGCAAAATCTATCATGGGAATCTTCAGCCTCGACCTTTCCAAACCGATCGACCTGAACATCCATGCTGATGGAGATGCTCTTCAGACCGTACTTGACGTTCTGGCTCCGTACATTGTTTAATTACGACAGAACATAAGGGCCGCGCGCATTTGCCGCGGCTCTTTTATTTTACGCGGGCAACGAGCCAAAGTCCGTGCTTGCACGAGACCTTGGCGACTGCC
>CAVBNJ010000127.1:0-7393 GCA_963596755.1 bacterium | reverse complement strand
CTGCCAATCTGATCTGGAATATGAGAGAACTGTTGGAAATCTTTGACACAGATGATTACAGCGAGTTTTTCTTCCTGTTTGAAGACGATGTAAGACCAGACAGAACAAACCTGCTCGGATAATTGACAATATGGCATATATGCCATATAATAGCTACAAAGGAGATATCATGACACAATTTGAAGTGATCGCATATGAAAAGAAAAATGGGGAAGTTCCAGTAGAAGAGTTTCTTGATTCTGTTCATCCTAAGATGCGAGCTAAAATATTTGGATTACTGGGGATTCTGCAGGAAAAAGGAAATACCTTAAGAGAACCATATAGTAAGCATTTAGAGGATGGAATTTTTGAACTGCGCTGCAAATTTGGAAGTGATATCACGAGAGTTTTATATTTCTTCTATTATGAGGGAAAAATTATATTAACGAATGGATTTGTGAAGAAGACACAGAAAACCCCAAAAGAAGAGATACAGATTGCTAAGGATAGAAGAAAAGATTTTATAGAAAGGGTGATGAGCGGTGAGAACATTTAACGATATGCTTTCGAAACAGTTACAGGATGAAGAATTCAAAAAAGAATATGAGGCAATTCAGCCGGAGATGGATGTTATAAGAGCTATCGTAGATGCAAGAACTTCACAGCATATGACACAAAAGGAACTTGCTGAACGAACTGGAATTAATCAGGCAGATATTAGCAAACTGGAAAATGGAACCAGAAACCCTTCTATTAATTTACTTAAGAGGTTAGCAGATGGAATGGGAATGGCTCTTAAGATTGAATTTGTGCCGAAACAGAAGGCATGATTCTGTAAACATGTTTGGAAATATAAGGTTTTAAAGGAGTATAAAGATAATGATAACTGTATATTTCGTTTGCCATGGCAATATTTGTCGTTCCACTCTTGCCGAGAGTGTCTTCACCCACAAAGTAAACTCCCTCGGCCTCGCCGATCATTTTGCAATCGACAGTTTTGCCACCAGCCGCGAGGAAATCGGCAACCCGCCGCATTATGGTACGGTCAACAAGCTGCGGGAGGAGCATGTTCCGCTCGTGCCGCATCATGCGAAGCAGATTACATGGAAAGATTATGAGCGCGCCGACTACATCATCGGCATGGATACCGCGAATATCCGTAATCTGAACCGGATGCTGAAGAACGATCCGGATGGAAAAGTCTACAAATTTCTTTCATTCGCCGGTTCCGGGCGCGATATTGCGGATCCGTGGTATACGGGGGATTTTGATGCGACATACCGCGATGTTGTAGAGGGATGCGATGGCTTTCTGACGTATCTGCGTCAGGAAGGGAAAATCTGAAAACAGAAACGCCAAAACAAGGCCAGTGCCGATCAGGAAAGGAAGCGGCACTGGCCTTTGCTATAACGAAATCCTATAGCCACTCCAAAGAATTAGCAATTAGACGTAACATGACAGATATGGTATGATAACTGCATAGAAAACATAGCGAAATAATAGGAAATAAAAATTCCCATTTGAAAAGTTGATTGATAAAAAACGAAAGCGAGGCAGAAAATCATGGCATCCTATGATTATGAAATTGTAAATGGAAGAAAAATTCGTGTAAGACCAAAAGAAACCGTATCGGAAATCGACAAGAACGGCTATTTCCGCAGACAGCCGAACCACTTCACGACCCCGTTCGGTGACGGTGAAAACGATCTGAAGGCAGAGGGCAATAAGAGATACCGTCTCGTCTGGGCGAAGCTGTGCCACTGGTCCAACCGTGCGGCGATCGTAAGAGAGCTGGAAGGCCTGGAGGATCAGATCTCTGTCAACATGGTGGAGCACGCCCCGCACGAGAAAAACCTCGGCTGGGAATACGTTTACAATGAAAACAATATCGACCCGGTGCTCGGCGATCAGTTCCTCTCGGAGGCATATTACCGCGCAGATGACGATTACCAGGGAAGAACGACGGTTCCTGCGCTGATTGATACGACAACCGGAAAAGTAGTCAACAACGATTACAACTGGCTGACTACTTATTTTGAGGTCAACTTCCGCCCATGGCACAAAAAAGGCGCACCGGAGCTGTATCCGGTGGAACTCCGGGAAGAGATCGACAAGATGAACCTCTGGCTCTTCGATAATATCAACAACGCTGTATACCGAAGCTCCTTCTCCAGAAGCAACGAGGGTCATTTTGACGGCGTAAACACCTTCTATGCAGCTATGGACCGTCTGGAAAAACGTCTGGAGACGAACCGTTTCCTCTTCGGTGATTACGTAACCGATTCCGATATCCGTCTGTACGTGACACTTGCCCGTCTGGACATCCGTTATACCGCACAGCTCGGCGAGACAAAACACCCGCTCTATACCTACAAAAACCTGTGGGGCTATGCAAAAGAGCTGTGGGAGATCCCGGCATTCAAAAATAATACTTTCTTTGCAGATTTTGCCGTTCCGCCGGTGGATGCAAAGGGAAGTGTGGAGCGAAGCTTTAATGTCCGCTTCTTAAAACAGCTCGATTTCGCCCAGTTCTGGGGTGATGTGGACGATCGTTCCGCTTTATCGAGCGATCCGGAACACAAACTGAAAGCAGAGACCGATGCCGGAACCGCACGAAGCGATGCAGATGCTGAAACCGAAAAGAACCGTGAGGATGCCGCGATCTACGAAAAAATCCATGCCATTCCAAGCACGGTATTTGCAAAATATACCGAGGAGGAGCTGCCGATAAAGAAAGATCCGGCAAGCCTTCCGCCGCTGGCTGACACCAGAGAAGAAGATTATCAAGCCATTCTTGCCGAAATCCGCGAACTGCCGGACGGACCGGAGCTCTCCCCGACTGCAAATGCAAAATCGGCAGAAGAAGCAGCCGAGGATGTAAAGAAAAAGATTGATGAGCCGCTGCATACCATGCTGAATGCAGTAGAGCTGGCACAGTATATAGAAAGTGCAAAACAGTTCTACGGAGCACTGGAAGAGCTCGACGCAGCGCTTGGAAATACCCGTTTCCTGGCAGGAGACTTTGTGACAGAAGCAGATGCAGCACTTTATGTTACCCTTGTACGCTTTGACCTCTTATATTCCCGCTACTTAGGACCGGTAAAATACCGTGTGCAGGATCTGAAAAATGTTTCGGATTACTTAAAAGATCTGTATCAGATTCCGGCCTTTGCACATCACACCGATTTTGCGGCCATCATCCGCCAGGGAAGAATCGAGGGAGAGGAAGACGGCTTCCGCGCCAGCACACACTACGATCTGGCCCTTCCGAAGATTGACTGGGATGCACAGTGGAAAGTTTCGACAGAGCGCGCATACCTGTCCTCTGACCCGACTCATCCAATCTATCTCGGCAACAACCGCAGATTCGATCTGGACCCGACCTGGTATGATCTGGGAGCAGAATCTCTGAAAAAAGAAGAAAAACAGACACCGCCGTCCTGCGGATGCTGCTGCGGCTGACAGAAACTGCAAAGTGAAAATGTAAAATAAAAGCACCGTTTCAACGGGAATTTTCCGAAAGGAAAGAACCTGGCGAAACGGTGTTTTATCGTTCACAAAATACAAAATTGAAAAATATGAAATCTCCTTATCGTCCGAAATGGAAAAATCCCTTCTTCTCATACGGCTCGCTTGTATACGAAACAAGCTCATATCCGATATCCTTGATCTGCTGTTTCAGAAACGGGATATCGAGAGGCGCTTCGCTGATGACAACGGTCTCGCCGTTTTTCGCGGAGGAGTTTACTTTCTTTGGAGAGCAGCTCTTGCGGACTACATCATTCATATGGGATTCGCACATGCCGCACATCATACCATCAATTTTTAAGACTGTTTTAATCATACAATACCTGCTTTCTTCCAGGAATACAGAGAAACGAAAATCGTTGGTCTGCATTCCCGGAGTTTGTTGAAAAATTTGAAATCACATACCCTATCGGGGTATCTAAAATATAGCGCGGATGAAAAGAAATGTCAATAAGCTGATAAAATATGATAATTATTATCATTTAAGGAAAAAGAGTACGGCTATGCAAGGGTGATTTGCCGGTAAAACACGGAAACTTGCCGGAACTGCAAAGTTCGTGTTACAATTGGGGCAGCAGAGCAAAACAAGAGAGGAGACAAAACGATGCTCTCACAGATGAATTACCGAAAAGAAACGCAGCCGCACGGCGATGAACTGTTCCCGTTAAGCATCCATCTCTTTGAGACCGATCCGAAAAGTGCCGTGCGTGTCTACTGCCACTGGCATGAAGAGGTTGAGATTTTTTATGCTGTAAAGGGCGAGGCTGTATTTCATATTGATACAGAAACTTTTGTTTTAAAAGAGGGTGAGACCGCCTTTGTGAATGCAAACCGTCTGCACGAGGTGGAGGGAATCGACGGGCAGGAATTTACGTTTCTCGCTGTCGTATTCCAGCCTCGCTTTCTGTCGGGCACATCACTCGACCGGATACAGCAGAAATATATGGAACCGGTGCTGTCCTCCGAGATCAGCTTTCCACTGAAAACAGAACAGGGAACCCGTCTTGCAGGAAAGATCGCACGGTCCATGCAGGAGATTGTGGAACTGCAGGAAAGAAAAGAACCGGGCTGGGAGCTGCTGTTAAAGGCAGAGCTTCTGCGGATCTGGCAGGGATATTACAGTGTGGCAGAGAAGAACAGCGGAAAGGCAGACACCGCTACAAGCTATCGTGTCAGCAGAATGAAAGAGATCCTCACATACATGAATGATCATTTCTGTGAGGATCTCGAGATTGCCAGACTGGCAAGACAATTTCATATGAGTGAGAGCGCCTTTTGCCGCTTCTTTAAGTCGATTATGCATATTTCCGCCGTGACGTATCTGAACAACCTGCGGATTGCCGAGAGCTGCCGTCTGCTGCTGGCGTCCGAGGAGGCGATCAGCAAAATCGCGAGCGACTGCGGTTTCCGGAACATCAGCTACTTTAACCGTGTCTTCCAGGACCGCATGCACCAGACACCGGGTCAGTTCCGCAGTCTATCGGCAGAAAACCGTACCGCTATTTAGTTATTTTAATTCTTTCGCCCGAAACGCGCGCCGCAGGAAGAAAAGTCCGGTCATGTCGGCCAGCGCCCAGCCGATCGGAATGGCGATCCAGATGCCGGCAACGCCGAGTGCTGTAGCAGACAAAAGGTATGCCAGCGCCACACGCATACCGAGGGAAATGACGGTCAGAACGACGGACATCTCGGCACGCTTGACGGCACGGTAGTAACCGTAGAGCAGAAAAAGCCAGCCGATGCCGAGATAGAATGATCCCTCCAGCCGCAGATACTGCACGCCGATGGCGATAACATCCGTCTCCGATGCTTTGACGAAAATCTGCATCAGCGGATGCGCGAAAAGGTTGACGAGCAGAGAGATCACAATCGAAAAGACGGCGCTCAATGCAAACGCATCCTTTGTGCCTCGCCGGATCCGGTCGTAATTTCCGGCACCGTAATTCTGTGCGGTAAAGGTGGAGTAGGCATTTCCGAAATCCTGCACCGGCAGATAGGCGAACGTGTCGATTTTTACCGCAGCAGCAAACGCAGCCATGACCGATGGTCCGAAGCTGTTGACAAGTCCCTGTACCATTAAGATACCGAAATTCATGACCGACTGCTGAATGCAGGTCATCGAAGAAAGATTCAGAATCTCTTTTAAAATGGAATGGCTGAAATGCCATTCTTTTTTTGACGGCAGCCACATGCGGCAGCGGAGCAGCACATACAGCAGAATGCCGACGGCGGATACATACTGTGCAAGAACCGTCGCAAGCGCCGCGCCTGCAATGCCGTAAGGCAGAACGGCGACAAAGAGCAGATCAAGTGCAATATTCAGCACCGCGGAGACGGCGAGAAAAATCAGCGGCACGGAAGAGTTGCCGAGTGCGCGCAGCATACAGGAGAAGAAATTGTACACGGACGTTGCGATCAGGCCGGCAAAAATAATCAGAAGATACGTCCGCATGCCGGGCCGGACTTCATCCGGAACACGCAGGAACGTAAGAATCGGTTCTATCCCCGCATAGACAGCCGCGTTCAGCACCAGCGTGACACCGAGAATCAGCAGAAACGCATGGAGAATGGAAAGTTTCAGCGACGAAAGATCTTTGCGTCCCTGATAGATCGAGAAAAGTGCACCCGCACCCATCGACAGTCCGAGAAAGATCGAAGTCAGAAACGTCATCAGCGTGTAGGAGGAGCCGACGGCGGCAAGTGCATTGCTTCCGAGAACGCGGCCGACGATCAGTGTGTCGGCGATGTTGTAAAACTGCTGCAGAAGATTGCCCGCGATCATCGGCAGGGCAAACAGAATAAGAGAGCGGGAGATTTTCCCGCGTGTCAGATCGTAATACATAAAGAAACCTCTTTCCGGATAAAATAAAGGAGCAGAATACTCCGGATATGCGCCGTGCGGGATACCGTCTGCAGGGTGATTTTCCGATCGAAAAGCCGCAGGACATAATTGTTAATATTATAACATATAAAGCTGCAAAAAGTCAATTTGCAGGATGAAGTGCACAAAAATGCAATTATCAGAAAATTTCGAAAAATGGGAGTTTATAAAATTTTTACAGATTTTGGGACACCTTCTGTAAAAAAACGGAAGATTTTCAGTTGATTTTTTTAGCCTTTTATGTATAATTAGAGTAGAAGAGGCCGGCTGGTCCGGTTTCTTAAAAAGGATACCTTCAAACTTCTGCATTCTGCAGAACGAAGCAGTATTACTATCAAAGGAAAGAGGTTAATAACAAGATGGCACAGATCGATTTAACAAAGTATGGCATCACCGGTACCACAGAAATTGTGTACAACCCTTCTTATGAGCAGTTATTCGAGGAAGAGACCAAACCAGAGCTGGAAGGCTATGAAAAAGGCCAGGAGACAGAGCTTGGTGCAGTCAACGTTATGACCGGTATCTATACAGGCCGTTCACCGAAAGACAAATTCATCGTTGTAGACGAGAATTCCAAAGACACTGTATGGTGGACTTCCGATGAGTACAAAAACGATAACCATCCGGCAACCCAGGAAGCATGGACAGCAGTAAAAGAGATCGCTAAAAAAGAGCTCTCCAACAAGAGACTGTTCGTTGTAGATGCATTCTGCGGCGCAAATAAAGACACCCGTATGGCTATCCGTTTCATCGTTGAGGTAGCTTGGCAGGCACACTTCGTAACCAACATGTTTATCAAACCTACAGCAGAAGAGCTTGAGAACTTCGAGCCGGATTTCGTTGTTTACAACGCATCCAAAGCTAAAGTTGAGAACTACAAAGAGCTGGGTCTGAACTCTGAAACAGCAGTAGTATTCAACATCACAAGCCGCGAGCAGGTTATCATCAACACATGGTACGGCGGAGAGATGAAGAAAGGTATGTTCTCCATGATGAACTACTATC
>CAVBNJ010000126.1:0-7426 GCA_963596755.1 bacterium | reverse complement strand
CAGAAGAAACCGGACTCCCATCCGCAAACGTTCTGATCTACAAACTGGCAAACGGCGAAACCGTCATCGTGCGCCCGTCTGGTACAGAGCCGAAGATCAAAGTATACTACACAACACTCGGCAAGGATCTGGCAGAGGCTGAAGCAGAGAAAGAAAAACTCGCAGAGGCTTTAAAACCGATTCTGGCGTAAATAGAACATAATAAAAGGGCGTGGCTTCGGCTGCGCCCTTTTTGAACGAAACGATTGTGAGGAAAGGAGGTTCAAAAGATGAAGAAGACAGTGAAAAAATGGACGGCTGCGGCGGCCTGCGCGGTGATTATCGGCGGAGCTGTGCTGGGGGTTACGACATGGAGAAACGGTCAGGAGAGTTCGACAGTACGTTATCCGTCAGGGGTAACGACGGTTATGGCAGCTTATCCGGTATCTGTGGCGAAGACAATGGATGCGCAGGAATTTATAGAAAGTGATGCGCACTGGGACTGGTGGGATTCGTACCGGGAACTGACGACAAAATCAGCAGAACTGCAGTCGGGGATGGATGCGTATTATCAGGAACTGATGGAACAGATGCTGGTTTCCGAGAATGAAAATACCGTCTGCTCGCCGATCAATGTATATATCGCGTTTGCGATGCTGGCGGAGACTTCGGACGGAAATACGCGGCAGCAGATTCTCGATATGCTTAAGGTTCAGGATATGGAGACGCTGCGGGAAAATGTTTCTTCACTCTGGGAAAGCAATTATGCGGATACGCCTGTGCTGAAAAGTGTTCTGGCAAATTCGCTGTGGCTGGATGGGGATGAAACGTACAATGACACAACGCTGCAGCGGCTGGCGGAGCAGTATTATGCATCGACATTCAGCGGAACGCCTGGATCGGAAGAGATGAATCAGGCATTGCGAACGTGGACGGATGACAATACCGGCGGGCTTTTGAAAGAGTATACGAAAGACATGGCGATCGCGCCGGATACGGTATTTGAGCTTGTATCGACGATCTATTACAAGGCGATGTGGCGGGAAAATTTCTGGGAAGTAAATACGGTGAAGGAAACGTTTCATGGAACTGCGGGAGATAGCGACGTGGATATGATGAAGAAAACGGAGCGGATGGATGTCTATCAGGGAGAGCATTTCCGCGCGGTCAGCCTGAGCCTTCAGGACAGCGGCTCCATGTATTTCCTGCTTCCGGATGAAAACACCGATGTCAATGAACTGGTATCCGACCCGGATCTTATGAAGGTTGTGCAGACGGAGGAAGACAGCAGCTGCTGGAATTCCCATATGGTGAACCTTTCTGTTCCAAAATTCCGGGTATCCGAAAAATCAGATCTGCTCGAGACGGTGCGTGCACTCGGCGTGACGGATGCACTCGATGCTGATCTGGCAGATTTCAGTCCATTAACAGGGGAGAAAGAGAATTTATGCCTGAGCAAAGCAGACCACGCCGCCATGCTCGAAATCGATGAAAACGGAGTAACCGGAGCTGCCTATACAGAACTCGGCGTATCAGAAGCCGCCGCAGAAATCCCGGATGACGAAATCGACTTTGTACTGGACCGCCCGTTCCTGTTTCTTGTTACAGGGCAGGATGGATCGCTTTTGTTTTCGGGAGTTGTGAGAAATATTACGTGAGAATAAAAAAGAGGAGTCGGACATGCGTTCCGACTCCTTTTAAAATAGGATGGAAGATTATTCTCTGACCGGAACAGCTGCTTCTCCGCGGCGGAATACAGCGCGGAAGAGTGCGCGGGCGATCGGGCCGGCGATGAGGAGCTGGACTGGGAGCGCCATAACGAAATTGCGGCAGTAGGTCATCAGATAGTTCGGCAGCCACTGGCTTGTGAAGCCGTAAGCGTGGTACATGCCGAGGATGCTGGCAAGGGCGACCTGACATACGACGGTGAAGGTCTGGATGGCGAAGATAATCGCGATCGGGCGGTCACCTGGTTTTACGACGCGGAATGCAAAGTATTTGGCAATGTGGCCGGAAATGAAATAAGCGCAGAGAAAAATAATTACGTACTCAAACCACATCTCTTTCAGCACAAGAAGAAACGTGCTGTTCGTAAAGCTGCCGGTCGCGAGGACGGTGTTGTACAGAGTCATGATGTAGACCATGATCCACGCGGTAACGGCGGTGAAAATAACAGATTCAAATTTTGTTTTTGGCATGTTTTTTACTCTCCTTTTCTTTGCAGGGCGATTTTAACACAAAAAAAGACAACAACCAGAGCCTGCCAGTCAGACATAAGGCAGACAACGGTTATTGTCAGAGTTTTTTCATATTCAGTTTTCCTGCTCTGGATAAAATTATAGCAGAATCACCGCGGGGATGTCATAGGGATGTTTCACAAAATGTCCGGATCAATTCGTAAATTTCTTCACGATTTTTCTGAAGGGAAGTTTCCAGCTCCGCATACAGAAGATCCTCCGCACGTTTGAAATACCGCTCATCGACCGAAGTCGTTTTCTTGCCCTGCCGCTCGCGCGTCTCCTTACGCTGATGAAGCAGCTTGATCACACCGATCAGCCGTTCCGGATCGTTGCTCTGGAGCGCATCTTTATAATTCTGTTCCCGCTCCCGCTCATTCGCAATCCAGGTAAACCGAATCGAAGGAATCTTCCGGATCAGTTCATTCGCTTCCTGCGCCGTCATCACACTGCGCATACAGCTCTCGGTCTTATCTACGGCCACATACAGACTTGCATTCGGATCCGCCAGAGGCGTCAGCAGATAATACAGCTTCTTCCGATCCGAAACAAAATCAGGATGAACAACATCCATCACTTTGCAAATGCCTGTTGCAGATTTTACAACATAATCTCCCACTTGGTACATTCCAATTCCTTCTTTCCAGCACGACAGCACACAGAACCATTTGTGTGCAAAAATCAACAGATACCTTTTTCTTTATTTTACGCCTTTTCCGCGAAAGATGCAAAGGCAGTGTTTCACAAAATTTATCATGCACGGGCTGGGGAAAATGACCAGAGGAAAAGAAGAATCGCTGTGAGGACAGCTTGCAAGAATGAAACGGCAATGATAATATGGTATACACAAGAGTGGATAAAATAAAAGACGAGGTGATTTTATTTTATGGAAAACAAGACGGTAGCAAAGAAAACAGCAAAGGACAGTGTATTTCGGGATTTGTTCGAAAATCCCAAATATCTGTTGGAACTGTACCAGACATTGCATCCAGAAGACGAGGAGGTTACAGAGGATCAGATTAACAGCGTGACAATTCAAAATGTACTGTTGGACCAGATGTACAATGATCTTGGATTTACGGTAGGGTCAAGATTGCTTGTTTTAGTAGAAGCACAGTCAACATGGAGTGTAAATATTGTTGTAAGAGCACTTTTGTATTTGGCGAATACATGGAAGGAGCATATAGAAAGCCAGAAGCTGAATGTATACGGAAGCAAAAAGGTCTCACTCCCCAAACCGGAACTGTATGTCATTTATACAGGAGACAAAAAGAAGTGCCCAGAATGGCTGAAACTGTCAGAAGAATTCTTTCATGGACAGGATCCTTTTGTAGACATTAGAGTGAAGGTATTAACGGGAAATAAAAAAGATGATATCATTGATCAGTATATTACTTTCACAAAAGTATATAATCAACAGATAAAAGCGCTTGGAAGAACACGGGATGCAGTTATGGAAACAATTCGGATCTGCAAAAACCAAAATGTATTGAAGGAGTATTTGCAGGAGCGTGAAAAGGAGGTTGTTAGCATTATGACGATGTTATTTGATCAGGAATATGCAGTGGAATGTTATGGAGATGAAAGAGAGAAAGAAGGAAAAATCGCGGGAGAAATGAAAAAGGCTAAGGAAATGGCGCTTTCACTGGCGCAAATGGGGATCTCAATTGAGAAAATTGCAGAAGCCGCTAAAGTCAGCACAGAGGTAGTGCAGGAATGGCTGAATGAAGGTATGACAGTTGTGAAGTAAAAACACATTTCTGAAAAGGGGCAGAATCCGGTGTGGGTTCTGTCCCTTTTTGCATGGAAGAAATTAAGGAAGATATTTATTCGGCACAGTTAAAAATTCTTCCACGTATTGTTCCAGTGCCGCAAGCAGTTCTTCGAGCGGAAAAACTTTCAGATCCAGCGCGGCTTCCGGTGGGACAGAGAGGAAACGGTGGAGGAGATCGAGGAGCTGCTGGACATCCTTGTATTGAATTTCTGTGATTCCGGGATTGGTGACGTTGGGATCGAGGCTGAGCGGGATGCTGTAACGGTTGATGAGATACGTATTCATCTTCGTGTAGTCCCCGTAATAATATTCTTCGGTGAGATACTTTGAAAATGGAATCGACGTCTGCGACTTTTTGATCAATACGGTCGCAGTTTCCTCCCGCATATCGGTAATCTTCCCATCAGCATCATAAAACTCCACAACCTGCGGAATAAAATCTTTGAAAAATCTCCGGTCAATATAAAGATGAAAATAATATCCCAATACACTGGAATCCGACAAAAGTGAGGCGTATTTCGCCGTAAACCGTGTGAGATCCGGGAATACCATCATTTTTTCGCGGTAAATTGGGTCGCGGAAATGGGAAGCTTCTTTCTGTTTCGTCGCATCCGGCAGAAGATTGCCGATCAGAAAATTATTTACCGATGAAATCGGGTACGGAAAATCCGGATGGGGCGGGAGGCGTTTTAACAGCATCTGGGCTGCGGTGAGATGTAAAATAAAACCTGGCATGGTAAAATCCTTTCGTAAAATAGGGCAGTTTCAACAGTTTCTATGTTACACCATAAAACAAAAAACAATCAATAGGCCAGGTAAAATTCAGCAAAATATGATATTATTTTAAAGAGTATACTTGACACAGGAAAAATTTCGAATTATATTTATAACAGCGTTATATAACACTGTTATAAGAAGTGGAGGCTACCTTGGCGAAAGTGATTGAAGGTGTTTCGGAGCGAATCCTTGCGTGTGCGAAGGAGGAGTTTCTGGAAAAAGGGTATTCGGAGGCGTCGCTGCGGACGATTGCGGCGAAGGCGGATACGACGACGGGGTCGATTTATTCCCGGTTTAAGGATAAGGAAGGACTGTTTGGTGCTCTGGTGGAGCCGACGGCGGATCATCTGGTGGAGATGTTTTTGGAAGTGCAGGAGCGGTTTCACGGACTGGAAGCGCAGGAGCAGCCGAAGAAGATGGAAACGTATGTCATGGGCGGCATGATGGGAATGCTCGACTATGTATATGATCATTTTGAGGAGTTTCAGCTTCTGCTGGACGCGTCGTACGGCACGAAATTTCAGGATTTCGTGGAGCGGCTCGTCGAGATTGAGACGGAGTACACCTACAAATATATGGATGCGACCCAGTTCCAAAACGGAGACGGCGAGTGCGTCGTGACAGAAGAATTCATCCACATCATGACACGCGCGATGTTTGAGAGCATGTTTGAAGTGGTGCGCCACAAAATGCCGAAGGAAACTGCCGTGCGTTATCTGCATATGATTGAACGCTTTCACTGCGGCGGATGGGATGCCATTTATAAAATGTCCTGAATCCAGAACGATACGAAAAGACTGCATACACCCTGCAGTCTTTACAAAACCCCGACGGTTAGCCGACACTAATTATGGTATGCGCTGCATAACAAAAAAGAAAATCCGGAAAGGAGACGGAAAAAATGAAAAAAGAAAAGAAAGAAAGTGCGCTTTCCAGACTTTTCGCGTATGCAGGAAACTACAAATACCTGACGATCGCATCGTGGGTGCTTTCCGTGCTGAGTGCGTGGGCGGCGCTGCTGCCGTTTTATGAGATTTGGAAAATGATGCAGGAGATCCTGCGTGTTGCGCCGGACTACGGAAAGGCAGAACACATCAGCAGTTACGGCTGGGCGGCCGTCGGTTTTGCGCTTCTCTCCATGGTGATTTACATCTGCGCTCTGATGTGCTCTCACATCGCGGCATTCCACGTACAGGCCGAGATGCGCTCGAAACTGATGCGCCACATCGTGACACTCCCAATGGGTGTGCTCGACCGCGACGGAACTGGAAAAATCCGAAAGATCGTCAACGAATCGAGTGCAGCAACCGAAACATATCTGGCTCATCAGCTCCCGGACCAGGCGGGCGCGGCGGCAACCCCGATCGGACTTGCCGTGCTGCTTCTCGTCTTTGACTGGCGCCTCGGCCTTTTGAGCCTGATTCCGGTTGTCGTTGCCTTCGTTGTGATGGGAACCATGACCGGCGAGCATATGAAAGAAAAAATGAACGAATACCAGAACGCGCTGGAGGAAATGTCAAACGAGGCCGTCGAATACGTACGCGGCATTCCCGTCGTCAAAACCTTCGGCCAGTCGGTCTTCTCGTTCAAACGATTCCGCAGCTCCATCGAAAAATACCAGAAATGGACGATTGCCTACACAAAGGAGATGCGCAAGCCGATGATCGGCTACACCGCAGCGATCAACGGTGTCTTCGCCGTTCTGATCGGAGGCGCGTTCTGGTTCGGCGGAAATCAGAGCAATACATTCCTTGTGAATCTGCTGTTCTACATCATCATCACCCCGATCATCACGATCACCATGGGAAAAATGATGTATGCAAGTGAAAATCAGATGATCGTCGAGGATGCGCTTGCCCGCATGGACGGCATTCTTGCAAAACAGCCGCTTGCCGAGAGCACAAAGCCGGCACAGAATACAGACACTTCGATCGAGATGAGCCACGTTTCCTTCCGGTATGAAAACGCAGAAAAAGATGCCCTGCATGACGTAAACCTTTCGATCAAAGAAGGAGAGCGCGTTGCTTTTGTCGGCCCGTCCGGCGGCGGAAAAACGACGCTGGCAAGCCTCGTCGCGAGATTTTTCGATACCACCGAGGGCGAGATCCGCATCGGCGGCGTGAATGTCAAAGATATTCCGTCCGAAGAGCTGATGAATCAGGTATCGTTCGTCTTCCAGGACAGCAAGCTCCTGAAGATGTCGATTTTTGACAACATCCGTCTCGGCAGAAAAGATGCGAACCGCGAGGAAGTCCTGGAAGCACTCAAAAACGCACAGTGCGACGACATCATCGCAAAGATGCCGAACGGCATTGACACGATTATCGGAACGAAGGGAACGTACGTCTCCGGCGGCGAGGCACAGCGTCTGGCACTGGCGCGCGTGATGCTGAAAAATGCGCCGATCGTCATCCTCGACGAGGCAACCGCTTTTGCCGATCCCGACAACGAAGCGCGGATGCAGCAGGCGTTCTCCAAACTTTCCGAGGGAAAAACCGTGCTGATGATTGCCCACCGTCTGTCCTCCATCGCGGATGCGGACCGCATTTTTGTCCTGAAAGACGGAACGATCGAAGAGAGCGGAACCCAGGAAGAGCTGATGAAAAAAGGCGGACTGTATGCGCATATGTGGGATGAATACCACAGATCTGTTCAGTGG
>CAVBNJ010000125.1:0-7458 GCA_963596755.1 bacterium | reverse complement strand
CCATTCCCTGATAAAATCAGTCTTGTCAATATAAAAACAGTGATTCTTTCTAATGGATACAAAATCCTGATTTCCAATAGAAATTACTGACTTCATGAGCTCGCTTCCTTTCCTGTTTTTTCATTCTATAACCAGATACCCTATTATAACATGAAACGGCAATAAAAACAGAAAAACCGCGATAATGATTCCATCCCTTATCTATCATTATCGCAGTTTTTCTATTTAAAATACTTTATACGTTCCACTCCTCATGCCAGTTGATGAGAAGTCTGTCATTCTCAAAACGGATGGGCAGCCAGACATATCTTGCGATCGAGGTGTTGGCTGTTCCGATCATCGGGGTTTTCATAAGCGACATTTTTTCTTTTATTGTTGCTTTTACATTTTTGTCATAATTCGAACGAATGATGCGGTACAGACGATCATAAACCTCTTTCGTTACAACGAATTCCGGTACCCAGCGATCGGCGACCGCTATGTATTCATCCTTTCCGCTGACTTTGAAAATATTGGAAATCTGGCTGTTGAAGGAAGCACTGCTTTCATCTGATACATGCGGATTTCCCTGTACCGTATATCCGGTCATCCAGTCGTCTGACACCGCCACTTCACTTGGATTCGGAATGTACCCGGTCATGCCGCTTGTAACAATATAATGTTTTCCGTTTCGGTACATATGTGTCACCGCCTCTCTCGAAAGCGGCGGCTTATACCCCTGATAAATAACTTCCGGCTGTCCCGTCACATCCGTATACGTGTCATTCAGCTTCGCTGCAATCACATCCGTGTGATCCAGTTCACAGTACAGATATCCCTGGCCTGTGGATTCGTCTACGGCAAGATCATAATCCCCCGCTTTTCGTCCATACGGTCTCAGGCATTCGTTGACTATCGTATATGGTCCCTGCAGCCGGTCGGCGGTCAAGATGGTATAATGGCATTTCTTGTCAAAATATTTCAGCCATAATACGTACTTCCCTGTTTTTTTATTATACAGCACATGCGGTCTGTCCATTTTTCTTGACGGATGCAGCGGTGATTTCTTATTTTTCAGATCAGGTTCTACAATAAGGCCGCAGTCTTCCCAGTTGTACAAATCCCGTGAGGAATACATTCGAATTCCCCATGTCCATATCTTCTTATTTTTTCCATCGGTGTACTCTTTATTTTCCCCAATCCAGTAATAAACACCATCTTCCTGATAAATACTGGCACCATGCGCCTGGATCAGCTTTCCAGATGTATCAAGCCAGAGTTCGCCCGGCTTTATGCTCTGATATGTCATAAACTCCCCTCCTGCCCGCGTCTCAGTGTGATTTTCTGTTTCTTATTTCCGTCTGTAATGTGCACACAGCAGGATGCACCACACCGGATAACAGCCTGTGCCCTTCCGTAATAAGTTGTAAACCTGCCGCTCTGATACGTTTCCTCTGTCCGCGGATTTGCCGAACCGGCTCCCAGCAGTTCTCCATTCTCAACAGTAACTTCCAGCGTTCTGTCCGCATTGGATTCTACCGTACCATTCTCATCTGTGACTGCGAGGTTCAGGTAAATGAGTTCGCCGTAGATTTCTTCGCCGCAGGAAATCCGCAGGTCTTTTCCAGCGGAAACCAACTCATTTCTTCCGGTCTCTTTTCCGTTTTCATCATATACCACAGCCTCCAGCTTTCCGGCTGCATACTTCGTCCGGTAGGTGGCTTTGCACAATTTCAGTTTCTTTCGGCCAAAGCTCTTTCCGTTCAGAATAAGCTCTACACTTGCTGCGGAAGAATAAATTTCCACAACTGCCCGGTTTCCCTCGCAGCCATTCCATGACCAGCTGGCAGATGCATTGGAACCGCGCCAGGCAGACTTTGCCGGTTTCACACCCGGGTGATTGACTGGCTGGACTCCAATCCACGGCTTTTTGTCGTATCCCCAGGCTGCTTTTGCCAGCGCAGCCGGTGCTCCCGGATTTCCAAGGATGTCGAAAGCTCCGCAGTCCGCCAGAAGCCATGGATACGGCTTATTAAATCCTTTTCCATCCGGCGTGTATGACCATGCTCCAATTCCTGCTTCCCCGAGATAGTCCCAGGCTGTCCACATGAAATCGCCGACCAGATACGGATACTTCTTTACCATTTCCCAGTTTTTTGCAATATCCTGCGGAAACGTTTCACTTCCATAAATGACCCGATCCGGATGTGCTTTTCCTTCCATTGGATAGCGTCCTGACGCATAATTGTATCCGGCAATATCCAGAAGATCCAGCGCCGGCGATGTTGCACGATCTGCTTTTTTTGAATTTGCCGCCTTGTTCATGCCGGTTCCGACCATACTGGTAATCATATTGAACATCGTTGAATTCATGCGTCCCATTTTTTCATCATTGTCATTTTTTCTTCCGCCGTTTTCCTCGTCATAAACCGCTTTTCCCTTTTGGGCATTGCTGATGATCATGAGGTTGAATCCACCCGTTACCGCACGGTTTTTATCCGCCGCATGAAGGAAATCTGTCATTTCCCGAATTGCCTGGATTCCCTCCTCCTTTGCCGGTTCGGAAACCTCATTTCCGATCGAATACAAAATCACCGACGGATGATTATAGTCCCGTTCCACCATCGCTTTCAGATCAGACAGATGATTCTCTTTCCAGCAGGATGCGTAGTCGTATTTGTTCTTGTGAGAATACCACATATCCCATGCTTCATCGATCAGATAAACGCCCAGGACATCACACGCTTCCATCATCGCCTGCGAGCATGGATTATGTGCGGAGCGGATTGCATTATAGCCTGCTTCTTTTAATTTCTTTACGCGTCGGTATTCTGCTCCTTCATACGCAGCAGCGCCAAGAACTCCATGATCGTGATGCAGACAGCCGCCCCGAAGAAGTGTGCTTTCCCCGTTGATGAACAGTCCCTCCCGGTTCCATTCCACCTTGCGTATTCCGAATCTCGTCTCCGCTGTCTCTCCATTTTCCAACATCACACGACACTGATAAAGATACGGCGTTTTTTCGCTCCAGAGTTTCGCATCCGGCAGATCCATCTGTATTTCAAAAGAACCTGCCTCCGCCTTCAGCTCCGATTTTGCCATAACCTTCTCTTTATCCAGTATCTCGATTTTCACCATTCCCGCCGCATTACACGCGCACTCGACTTTTATCTCGATCCTGGCCGGCTGATAAGAAATGGTAGAAATTTTTATTCCCTCCGGCCTGATATAATTTTTCTCTCCAATCCAGAGCCAGACTGGACGGTAAATGCCTCCTCCGGTATACCATCTCGATTCCGGCTGTCTGCTGTTATCCGCGAAAACCTCAATATGGTTTTCGCGGCCGTATGTTACAAGTCCGTTCAGTTCCACAAAGAACGGAAGATAGCCATATTCTATTCCTCCCGCCTCTTTTCCGTTAATAAGAACTCTGCTGTTTTTATAGACTCCCTCAAACTGAAGACAAATATGCTTCTGCTCCCACTCCGACGGCACCATAAAATCTTTTTCATAATGATAGATTCCGCCGTCAAAATATGCATTTGCACTTCCGCCCGCACTGTTCGGATTCCTCGTCGTGCTGATCATGGCATCATGCGGTATTGTCACAGGCATCTTTTCATAAAGCCAGCCATCATTAAAACTGATTCTCTTCATTTTCACACTCCCGTAATTAATTCAGCCCCAGATCTTCGATCAGATAACTTTCAAATTTAGGTGTCCACCAGTCACGGTATCCCGCTCTTGTAGGATGAATTCCATTCGACATATAGAGTTTATAGTCCTCCTCGGAAACCGCCTGCATCTCTTCGTCATTCCATAAATCGATGATTCCAATATCCCATTTTTCCTGCAGTTTATAAAGTGCATCGATCATCTGCTGATATTCTTCACTTCCGCGGCTCTCGTACTGTGTACCTGTATAAAAGACAATCGGGCAGGCCCATGTTTTTTCCGCATACGCAATCACATATTCCATCGCACCGATGACAGTTTTGGTATCAAAAGCTTCCATATCCTTGCTGTCTGAAATTTCTCCCAGCGGGAGTTTTCTCGTTGCATCGTTCGTAGATAACTGGCATACAAAAGCATCTGCCTTCATAGAGGAATCAATTTCTTTCATTCTTGTAATATAAGATTCTTTTCCCTGTACCTTTTTGTCAACAAGTGTTGTACCTGAAACAGCTTCCTTTACCGCATGGATTCCATCTATTTTTTCCATAAAATCTACGAAGGATTCTCCCATGGCATCCGAGCCATACGTAACGGAACTTCCAAGGAAAATAATGTTTTTCCCCTTCAGCGGACTGTTCTCATTCACCTGTGTATTCTCAACACTGTACTCTTCTGCATTTCCCTCCAGCTTTTCCGGATGCGACGTAGACATACTGTTGATAATCACGTAGGTTGTAATTCCCGCTGCTGCAAGTAAGGCAATGATGATACCAAGAATAATCTTCACGATCTTCTTTTTCCCTTTTGCTTTTTTCTTCGGTGACTTTTTCGCTTCCTCTTTTGCCTTCTGGTCGGCAAGTTTTTTCTGATATTTTGCTTCCTCTGCCTCGAAATCCAGTCCCTTTTTCTCACATTTCGCTTTTAATTCTTCCAGACGTTTCGCCTCGGCGATTCGGTCATTTTCTTCCTGCTCAAGCGCTGCTTTCTCTTCCGGAGATACATAAACCTCACCGCGCGCCTCCGCTTCCGCCTTATGTCTTGCCACGATATCCTCTTTCATCTTCGGAAGCTCTTTTTCTACCCGGAAGAAGAATAATACAGCCGCGATCGCAACGAAGAAAATCGCAGGGATCATGAAAATTCCCCAGATGAAGAAGGTCTGTACACTGTCTGCCTGTGCAACGTAGCTTCCATCTGCCATTGGCGCAACATATCCCGTCACACTGAGTCCCAGGTTGAATAATCCAGAGCTGATACCTGCTGTTACGGTCAGAATAATGCTGTAGACAGATGCAGAAAATCCATCTGCACGGAATCCATTCAGCCATTCAACATGATCCAGTGCATCTGCAATCATGGATAATAATGTGTACATAATTGGCAGAAGACCGAGTGATTTCAGCATCAGTCCTGCTAAAACAATTCCCAGTGTTCTCGGATTGAGTGCACAGATCACACTTCCGATAACTCCAAGGACAAGTCCGCCAATCATAACATTTTTCTTGCCGAATTTTCTTACCAGCGGCCAGAGAATGATAATTCCAAATCCAAGCGGCGCCTGTCCGACTGCATTTACCAGTGTCATAGTAATTCCGTCATTGTAGCTTCCAAGAACCCAGTTGCAGTAATACGTTGTACTGGTAACCTGAAAATTGTTATAAAGGTTATACAGAATGGTAACCACCATGATCATGATCCAGTATTTGCTGGAGAAGCACGCCTTCAGCTGTTCCTTCAGCGTATGCTTTTCATCTTCGTCGACTTCCATGTTTTCTTCTGTGATTCTTTCTTTTGTAAAATAATACTCAAGCAATACTGCCGGAAGCATCAGAATCGAAAGAACCGCCATAACCTTAATCCATTTTCCCTGATCTACTCCGATTATCGGCAGAATCACAGCAGGGAATACAAGACTTACAATCGTTCCCGGCAGCATACTCTGTCCCATGGAGGATAACATTGCCAGTGTATCTCTCTGCTTGTTATTTCTTGTAGACAGCGGAACCATCAGTGTGTGGCTGATATTGTACATGGTAAACGCAACACTGAAATAAAAGTTATAGCTGAGCATAACCCAGATTACCTGGACTGTTGTGTTTCCGGTCGGAACGGTAAACAGCAGAATTCCCGACAGCACCAGAAGCGGTGCGGAAATCAGAATCCAGGGTCTTGCCTTTCCCTGTCTCGACTTTGTTTTGTCAATAATGCTTCCCATGATAATATTGGTGATGGCATCCAGAATTTTCGATATAATCGGCAGCATAACCAGGAACATTCCGCCCATGATCGGTGTCATTTTCAGAACATCCGTGTAAAACATATTCAAGTACGTCTGCCCCGATATGTAGAACATGGTCATAACAAATGCCGGTCCTAAAAAATAGCCCAGCCAGCGTTCTGCATTCGTCGTGTTCGCAGAACGTATGCGCGAATCAAAAATTTTGCTTGAAAACATTTCTTTTTGTGCTTTCATACTTTTCCTCCCTGCATCTCTTGCATTTCTGTTTCTTTGTTAGTATTATTATAAACAGTACATTTATCATTTAAAATGCGCTATATCGTATATAAACCGCATTTTTGTATCGTATTCAGTTCTTATGGAGGATTTTTATGATTTACTTTTCCAGTTTAAATGAGAAAAATATTGACAGTATCCGGCATCTGTCTCCTGCATTTTCTACGAGCAATACCGACACAACTCTGCTGAGATATCACATGGATGCTCCCTTTCGGCTGGAGTTTTATACCTTTCATCCGGACGATCCCGATCATTATTTTGCTATGACCTCTCTTTCTCCAGATGAATTTTTTTACTCTGCCCTTACCCGGCAGGAATCACAAAAAAAGCTGGAAAAGGCAAAGCTTCACCAGCATGATTATTATGAGTTTATGTTTGTACTTTCCGGGGAAGTATATCAGATTATTGAAAATAAGCGGCATCTGTATACAGCGGGCAGCTGCTGTCTTTTGAACAAAAATGTTTTTCATACGGAGGAGCACAGCACGGATTACCGCATTGTATTTTTGGATATTTCCGATTTTTTTATGAGATCGTTATTTGCAGATTTTTCACTCTGCTATTTCGACATTGAAAAAGAACATACCTCAACCGGCTTTGAAACTTTCCTGTCCCGTATTTTTAACCGGAATGATACCAACGAAAAGGGATACATTGACTTTATTCCAAAGCAGAATGAGCCGTGGCTCACCGCGCATATTCACGGTATTTTTGAAGAATTGACAAAAGAACTTTTGAACCCGCAGCTTGGTTCATCTTCCATGATAAAGGGACAGATTTCCAAACTTCTGTCTCTCTTAAATCAGCCGGAAAATTTTGAAAATACTCCGGTTCAGATTGGTTCTGACAAAGAAAATGCACTGTTTCAGGAATTAGAAAATATTATGATTACCACCAATGGAAAAATTTCCCGTACCGATCTCGAAGCCGAGCTTCACTATTCCGCAGATTATATCAATAAAATCTGCAAAAAATATACCGGCCTGAGTCTGTATTACTATGGGATGTCTTTCTGCATGCAGAAGGCCGCCTCGCTGCTTTTGGAAACCAGCCTGACAATCGAGGAAATCGCCCTCTCTCTCGGCTTTAATAACCGGACTAATTTTTATCATCAATTTAAGACGGTTTACCATCAGAGTCCTGCGGCCTATAGAAAGCGGTTCGCGAAATAGCTGTTATTCCGCAAGTTTCATAAGCGTATCACCGGCAATCCGATAGACTGTCCAGTCGGACATCGGCTCGACGCCCAGGGATAAATAGAAATCGATGTTCGGCTGTGTAGTAGG
>CAVBNJ010000124.1:0-7562 GCA_963596755.1 bacterium | reverse complement strand
GCGATGTAGTCAGCGCTTACTTCGTCGCGGCTTGTGTACTGCGGACGAAGAGCTGCGATCTGCATTGCAACGTTTTTAGCCATCTCTTTGAGGTCGTCGTTTACAACGTCTGTCTCAACGTCAACCAGAACACCGATTTTACCGCCCATATGAGTATAAGAAGCAACGAAACCGTTCTCCTCTTTTACCTGCTGGAAACGACGGATGTTCATGTTCTCGCCGATGGTAGCAATCTGATGAGCCAGCTCTTCGCCAACGGTCTCGTTGGTGTCGAATTTCCAAGGCTCAGCCAGGAATCCTTCTACGTCTGCTGCAGTTGTATCCATAGCCTGCTCTGCAACCTGTGCTACATAGCCACGGAATTTCTCGTTCTTTGCAACGAAGTCTGTCTCAGCGTTTACTTCTACAGCGACAGCTTTCTTTCCATCTTCGGATACGTTCAGCATAACGATACCCTCAGCTGCGATTCTGCCAGCTTTTTTCTGAGCAGTAGCAAGTCCTTTTTCTCTCAGGAACTCCATTGCTTTGTCCATATCACCTTCGGTAGCTGTAAGAGCTTTCTTGCAGTCCATCATACCAGCGCCGCTTACTTCTCTTAACTCTTTTACCATTGCTGCTGTAATAGCCATTGTTTTATTCCTCCGTATACGTGATTCAGCAGGCTGCATCTTCATGCTGTCCTGCTATTGTGAGATTCACCGAAGGGAACCTGAATTTCAAGTTCCCCCCAGTTCATTACTTCGCGTAAATTATTCAGCGTCTGCCTCTGCTGCTTCTTCGTATGCAGCTTCCTCAGCCTCGCCCTGTTTTGCCTCGATAACTGCGTCTGCCATTTTGGAAACGATCAGTTTTACGGCACGGATAGCGTCGTCATTACCCGGAATTACATAGTCAAGCTCTTCCGGATCGCAGTTGGTATCGCAGATACCGATCAGCGGAATTCCCAGTGTATGAGCTTCCTGTACGCAGATTCTCTCTTTTTTCGGATCTACTACGAAGATAGCGTCCGGCAGTCTCTTCATCTCTTTGATACCGCCAAGGTTTTTCTGCAGTTTTGCAAGCTCTTTCTTTAACTCAATGACTTCTTTTTTCGGAAGAACTTCGAAGGTGCCATCCTGCTCCATGGTCTCGATTGCTTTCAGTCTTGCAATACGGCTCTGGATGGTTTTGAAGTTGGTCAGCATACCGCCGAGCCATCTCTCGTTTACATAGTACATTCCGCAGCGCTCTGCCTCAACAGCGATAGCGTCCTGAGCCTGTTTTTTGGTTCCTACGAAAAGGATTGTGCCGCCGTCTGCTGCGATGTCTGCAACAGCTTTGTATGCGTCATCTACCATTCCTACAGATTTCTGCAGGTCGATGATGTAGATACCATTACGCTCTGTGTAGATGTACGGAGCCATTTTAGGATTCCATCTTCTTGTCTGATGTCCGAAATGAACACCGGCTTCCAGTAACTGTTTCATTGAAATTACGCTCATTGTTTTATCTCCTTATGGTTTTATTCTTCCCCATGTTTTTTCACCTTGGAACCTGTTTTCTGGAAAACAGGCACCATCCTTGGTACCGCATGGGTGCTTATTGTGCAACAGTAAGATTGTATCACAGAGTTTTTTTCATGACAAGCATTTTTTTCATGGATTCTGCGGTTTTTTTCGTTATTTTCTATTTTTCGCCTGTCTGCCTCTTAAGAACAGATACCAGAACGCTGCCGCACAGACAACTGCCTCAAAAAAGACAAACGCCCACGCTCCTGCCGGAGCTTTTTTCGTCATCCAGGAAAGAAACTGGCTCCGGTAGAGTCCCCAGATATTTTCTGCCATATGTGCCAGAATCGGGGCAAGGAGTGTTCCGCACCGCTCATAGAGCAGGATGAGAAGAACACTTACAATCGATGCATAGACGAACTGTGTTACATTTCCGTGATATGCGCCGAACAGCAGGCAGGATGCCGCAATGCCCCAGCCGCTTCCCCAGAAATCTTTTGCCCTGCGGTAGATCATGCCGCGAAAAACGATTTCTTCGGCTGCCGCACTTAAGACTCCGACCGAGAGGATCAGAAGGACGGGATTCTGGCCTTCATAAATATTGGATGCCATATCCTGGTAAGCAGAGAACACGCGGGTAAATCCCGTAAGGTTCATTACCGTGTTCAGCAGATGGCCGAACGACATGACCAGCAGAATGCCGGCTGCCGCCTCTGCCGCACCAAAGTGCTTCTCCGGTTCCGGAAACATACCGTCATCTTTTTTGTACTGTTTCCACAGAACAGGAAGTGCTGCCAGGCTTCCGATGGCGGATGCAAGAACGGAAGTTGCATGCATGCGTTCTTCGAGAAAGCCTCCTGTTGTAAATGTCATCAAAATCAGCGCCAGAAGCACGGTTGCTCCGATCAGAAACAGCTCGTACGTCAGAAGCGGTTTCAAGAGACGCCACAGTTTTCTCTGAATTGGGATAACGATCTCCTCAGATTTTACTTCTTTTTTGGCCAGTTTTTTTTCTCTCGGTGCAAAGATTCCGGTTCCGGCTTCCCCTCTTGTCAGCCAGGGAATGCGCTCCGGCTTCATCTTTTTGATGTGGTCGCGTCTTTTTTTCTCTTCTTTGGGATCTTCTGCCAGCATCTTAAGCTCTTCCGGTGTATCGCAGATTTTGGCTGCGCCTGCTGCTTCGAGTTCTTCTCTTCCGCCGTATCCGTACGATACGCCGACACAGAGCAGGCCGTTTTCTCTTGCTCCGATTACATCGTAGCTGCGGTCTCCTACCATCACCACATCGGAACGGCTGTTTTCTGCACCGAGGCGGCGCAGGGTTTCTTCGATGACTTCGCCTTTTTCTGTGCGGGTTTCATTCATTTCTGAACCGGTTACCACAGTAAAATAGGACCGGATTTCGAAATGCTCCAGAATTTTTTCCACATATTTTTCCGGTTTGGACGATGCCACGGCCAGGGTTTTTCCCTGCTCTTTCAGATAGGCCAGAAGTTCCGGGACACCCTCGTACAGTTCATTCTCGAAGATTCCCTCTTTTTCATATCGTTCGCGGTATTTGACAATGGCCTGCTCGGCATCCGCACGGCTTAACCCTGCAAAATTCATAAAGGATTCCAGAAGCGGCGGGCCTACGTAGCAGTTCAGGTTTTCCAGATCCGGCTCATCGATACCGAACGCGGCTAAGGCGTACTGCACGCTTTTCGTGATTCCCGGGCCGGAATCGGTCAGGGTTCCGTCCAGATCAAATAAAATCATATCTGACATACTTTATTTCCTCTTTTACTTTTTTATCGTATGACATATGTTTTATTGTAGCATATCGAAATTGGAAATACAAATGTTTCAACTCACAGTCGGTATTTTCACGGAGTCTGACATGTCGAAAATAGTTCGACTGTGACTTGCCTCATGCCAGTGGAGGATACCGATTTCTCTCCGCCCGCCACTGCCGTTATGTTTCTTTTAACAATTCATCCCACCGCTTTAGAAGCGGGGGACTTCTTGTCTACTGATGTTGAAACCGCAGACTGAAACATCCTGCTCTCTATCTTCTGCAGAGAGCGCGCAGATAGCGGGCGGTCTGGTTCTGGATTTCAGCAATGGTACGAATCAGACTCCACAATCGTTTCAGAGACTTCCAGATGCCATTTCCGGCAGATTTTTGCGCAGCACTGCGGCTGATGACAGTTGGAGACTGTGGTTTTACGTTTACTTCCCATGGTTTCATGGTTCGAACAACACCGTCCGCGTCGCGCACTTTTACGGTGATGCGGTTGTAGCCCTCGGAAAGGCTTTCGGCTTTCAGGCAGATTTTGTTTTCTTTCCATTCATAGTCGGCTTCCGCGCCGTTTACCATGCAGGAGAGGATTTCGGCTTTGTCGGCGGCCCCTTCCAGAAGGATTTCCGGAGTGTAGCCGGGATCTACTTCAGTGCTGGCGTCGGCTGGATGGATCGTCAGGGCTTTTGGCGTTTCGGATGTTTCCGCGGCTATCTGTGATAAAATGAAATCGGCGATGATCTGCGGCGGTATTTCAGATGGCTCTTCTGCTTCACTCTCAGATGGAGTTTCGGCAGGCGGAGGACTGCTTTCTTCTTTTTGTAATGGAGTATCATCTGGGGACTGGGTCACCTCCTCGGGTTCGGCGGCTGGGAGCTGGGATTCCGGCTTGCTTTCATCCGGATTCGGCTCCGCCTTGGGCTGCTCTTCTGGCTTTGGGGCTTCTGGTTTTGACTCTTCTTTTTTCGGCTCTTCCGGTTTCGGCTCCTCTGATTTCGGCTCTTCTGATCTTGACTCTTCGGGTTTTGTATTTTCTTCTTTTGGTTCTTCCGCTTCTGGCTCTTTTGGTTCCGTTTTTTCTGATTTGTCTTTTTGATCCGTCATCTCGTTCTCATTTTCTTCAGAACCCTCCGTTTCTGGATTTTCTGGTTCCGTTTTCTCAAGCTCCGGCTCTTCGGGTTCCTGTTCGATCAGTGCCGGACCTTCTGGTTCAGATTCCATAATCTCGGATTCTTCAAAATCAGGTTCCTCTCTCGATGTTTCTTCGGATTCCGGGGCTTCTGCTTCATCTGTGTTTGGCTCTTCTGGAATTTCTTCTTCTCCTATTTCTTCCTTCTCGTCCTCCGGCTCATTCGTTTTTTCTTCCGGCATCTCTGGCTCCTCTTCCATCATTGAATCCTCCTCTGTTTCTTCGTCCCGCAGGAGTTCTTCCTCGAGGTCGGCTGACTCTGGTATCTCTGTCGTATCAACGTTTTCTTCTTTTTCCTCCAGCTCCACGCTTTCCACTGCGCTCTCAACATCACCTGTCATCTGCTGTGTCTCCGCGTGGACTTCGATTCCCTGGACTGCCAGAAAGCCGGTCATCACTGCGCATATGGTCTTTTTCTTCATCTTATTTCCTCCCATCTTTTCCTGATCTGCTGATAAAAAACATCCTCCTCCATTCCCGGAAGTTCTGCCGCCTCAGTGAGGTACTGTTCTGCTTTTTCCGGCATTTCGAACTGCAGTGCCAGTTCTGTGGCCCGAAGCAGATTTTTTCGCCGGGTTCCGGCTTCCGCATCCAAAGAAAGCAGTCGTTCATAATAGAAAAGGCTCTCGCGGCACCACGTCTGTTCCATTTCACCATCGCCGGATTTCCCGCCAAGATAACAGGCATCTGCCAGTCTCTGCCAGATAACAGCTCTCCAGGAATCCTCGTTTTCTTCTCCGGCTGCCTTTTTCAGCACTTCAATTCCTTTCTCCACACCATTTCTTCCATTTTCCCGCTCCAGTTCTTCCGAAAAGCTGAGATACATTCCCGCAATTGCAAGGTATCTGCGGCAGCGTTTTGCTCGTTCTGCTGTCTCCTGTGCATCGTCATAAAATTCCGCAAGCAATGGTTCCAGCTGTCTGTTCTTCCGCGCCGCATCATCCGCCAGACAATATTCCACCAGTTTCTGTTCCACACGGCCGGTCTTGCTGAGATGTTCTGCTTTTTGAAACGCTTCCTGCGCTTTCTGGTAATTCGGCAGACTCCCTTCTTCTACCGGATTTCCGCAGAACCAGAAATCTCCCTGCTCCTCCCACTCGTCTGCCTCCGGAAACCCCTCCCACGGTATCCTGTTGTCAGACACAGCTGCTCCGCCGATCAGAAAAAGGGCTGCTGTGAAAATCCACGCCGTCTGCCGGCGTCTTCTCTTTCGCTCCAGCCGCCGCAGTGCCTTTTTCACCTTTTTTGCAGAAGAATACCTCTCTTCCGGGTTTTTCCGCATACATTTTGCAAATATCCGCTGCAGATCCTTCCCCGGCCGTCTTTTTCCATTCCCTGCCATCGCCGCAAGCAATGCCCCCAGCGCATAAATGTCCGACCGGGCACCGCATTTCCCCTCGTACTGTTCCGGTGCTGCATAGCCGCGGGTGCCGTAGCGGACTTCCACACCCGTTTCTTCTGTTCCGGCGGATCCGAAATCCACAAGGCAGACTTTCTCCTGTTCTGTTATCATCACATTGTCCGGCTTCAGGTCGCGATAGAACACCGGCGGATTCTGTGTGTGGAGATACCAGAGAATTTTGCTCACTGCAATTCCCGTTTTCACAATTCTCCGGCGCGAAAACTGCTCCCCGGTACGCATCCGCTGGCCGATGGACTTCCCGTCTACGTATTCCATCACAAGAAAACTTTTCTTCTCATCTTCCAGAAGTTCCACCGCGGCAGGAATCCCGGGATAATGAATCTGCTGTAAGAGAGACGCTTCCCGGCGCAGTTTTTCCCGTCCGCACGAACTTGCCTTAACCGCATACTGCTTTCCGGATGCCGTCTCCTCTGCGAGATAAACGACAGACGTTGCCCCTTTTCCGAGCACCGACAGCAGGCGATACTTCCCTCCCGGAAGTTCTACTTTTCCAATGATCCCGCCTCCTCTTTTTCTGCATCAAAGCGTTTGTCAGTCCGATATTCAGTTTTTGTACATGGATATAATTTGAGCCGAATGGCTCTTCGATAGAGTAATATTACATAGAAACGATTCTTCAGGACGAATGTCCAAGCGGATGAAAAATCGTAGACTAAGTATAACATAACAGCCGCCGTTTCTGCAAGAACTACAGAAGCCGGCGGCTGCCAAAAAAATCACCTGTTTTTTATCTATTTTTACATTCTTTCCGGTGCCGAGAATCCCAGCAGGTCGATGCAGGTTTCCAGTACCTCGCGCACGAGATCCAGCAGTGCCAGATAAGATGCTTTTCTCGCCTCATCCTGCTCGCTTAAGATCTTGGTCTCGTGATAGAAGTGGTTGAACTCGTTTGCAAGCTCGTAGATATAAGCGCAGATCTTATGCGGTGCTTTCTCCTCGAATGCATTCTCCACAACGCCGTTGAAGCGGGATACGGAAAGCATCAGCGCCTTCTCGCTGTCGCTCTTCGGTGCCAGGAGTGCACCTTTTTTCAGTTCATTTCCCTCTTCTTTGTATTTTCCGAGGATCGATTTCGTACGAACGATCGTGTACAGGATGTACGGACCGGTGTTTCCCTCGAAGGAGGTGAATCTCTCTACATCGAAGACATAATCTTTCGATGCCTGGTTGGAAAGGTCACCGTATTTGATGGCGGAAAGTCCGACGATCTGTGCGGTTCCTCTTGCGTCGGTATCTTTTACGCTGCGGTTCTCCACGATCTTCTGATACATCTCGTCGTTGATCTCGCCGATCAGACGCTCCAGACGCATAACGCCGCCTTCACGGGTCTTGAATGGTTTTCCGTCTTTTCCGTTCATCGTACCAAAACCGATAAAGGAAAGAACGGTATCATCGTTCACCAGTTTTGCTTTTCTTGCACAGCGGAAGCACTGTACAAAGTGAAGCTCCTGACGTTTGTCTGCCAGATAGCAGATCTCGTCCGGCTGGTACAGTTTCATACGCTGGATGATGGTTGCCAGGTCTGTCGTATCGTACAGCGCTGCTCCATCGGATTTTAAGATCATGCACGGCGGGATCTCTTTCGTGTCAGTCTCTTCTTTGACATCAACAACGAGCGCACCCTGGTCATAATGTGCATAACCATTGTCTTTCAGATAATCTACCATGTCCGGGATGTACTCC
>CAVBNJ010000123.1:0-7596 GCA_963596755.1 bacterium | reverse complement strand
ATCGATTCCCATTTCTTCCAGGGTAAGCACCATATCACGGCGTGCGTTTTCTCCCAGGTCCAGCGGTCCTAAATCCAGGTAGCCGCCCTTGTCGTGCGTCACGCTCGTTGCGCCGCCGTCCTCATCGGTGTGGAAAAGGAAAAATTCGCACTCCGGAGACAGCTCAAACTCATAGCCCATCGTTTTCGCTTCGGAAATTACCTTCTGAAGGATGGTTCGGGAACTCTTCTCATAAAGATTTCCCTCTCTATCATACACATCACAGATCAATCTTGCAACCTTTCCTTGCTGCGGACGCCACGGAAGTATTGCAAAAGTGTCGAGATCCGGGTGCAGAAACATGTCTGCTTCCTCGATGGTAACGAATCCTTCGAAGGATGATCCGTCGAAAACACACTGATTATTCAGGGCTTTTTCTAACTGGCTGGCCGTGATGGCCATATTTTTCATCGTTCCGAACATATCGGTAAACTGCAGGCGGATAAATTCTACATCCTCTTCCTCCGCCATCTGAAGGATCGCTTCCTTCGTATATTTTGCCATATCGATACTCTCCTTTTTTCCATACGGTTCTAATCTCAGTAAACGAAAAGGGTGTTTTCACGCGGCAGGGCAGAAAAGCTCCTTGCGTAAAAACACCCTTGTTTTGGGCATATTATAGCAGTTTTTCGCGTGTTTTGTCAAGGAAAAGTTACAGATTCGTGTATCCCATCAGAGATTCATCGACTGCTTTGGCTGCCTCGCGTCCCTCGCGGATCGCCCATACGACCAGTGACTGGCCGCGGTGCATATCGCCTGCGGTGAAGACATTCTCTTTTGTTGTCTGGTATTTTCCGTCGTCTGTCTTCACATTGGTGCGCTGGTTGACTTCTACCTTGAAAGCGTCTGTCACATATTTCTGTGATCCTAAGAAGCCTGCTGCGATGAAAACCAGATCTGCCGGAAGAATCTCTTCACTTCCCTCAACCGGAACCATCATCATTCGGCCGGATTTCTCATCTTTCTGCGGTGTCAGTTTTACGGTCTTGATCTGGCAGACCTCGCCTTTTTTATTTTTGATAAATTCCGTTACGGTTGTCTGATAAATCCGCGGATCATGACCGAATACGGCGATTGCCTCCTCCTGGCCGTAATCTGTCTTGCAGACCTTCGGCCACTCCGGCCACGGGTTGTTCTCGGCACGCTGATCCGGTGCTTTCGGCATCATCTCAAGCTGTGTCACCGATTTTGCTCCGAGACGGATTGACGTTCCCACGCAGTCATTTCCCGTATCACCACCTCCGATGACAACGACGTTTTTGCCCTTGGCATCGATGTAGGCGTGATCTTCAAAATTGGAATCCAGAAGGCTCTTCGTTACGGAGGTCAGGAAATCTACTGCAAAGTAGATGCCCTTCGCATCTCTGCCCTCTGCTTTGATATCTCGTGGATTTGCCGCACCGCAGCAGAGCAGTACACGGTCAAATTCTTTTAAGAGTTTATCGGCTTTTACATCTTTTCCGATATCTGCATTTGTCACAAACTCGATGCCTTCGGCCTTCATCAGATCGACACGGCGGTCGATGACGCTCTTATCGAGTTTCATATTCGGAATACCGTAGCGGAGAAGTCCGCCCACGCGGTCGCGGCGCTCAAATACCGTAACGGAATGACCGCGGCGGTTGAGCTGCATTGCTGCCGCAAGACCGGAAGGACCGCTTCCGACAACAGCGACACGTTTTCCGGTGCGCACCTTCGGCGGCTGCGGCTGAATGAGACCTGTTGCCCATGCGTTTTCGATGATCGCACGCTCATTTTCCTTCGTGCAGACCGGATCTCCGTTTACGTTGCACGTACAGGCTGCTTCGCAGAGTGCCGGGCAGACGCGGGACGTAAATTCCGGGAAACAGTTTGTCTTGGTGAGACGGCGGTATGCCTGCTCATAGTTTCCAAGATAAACCAGATCGTTCCACTCCGGAACGAGGTTCTGCAGCGGACAGCCGGAGGCCATTCCCGCAATCATGGTTCCCGCCTGGCAGAACGGTACGCCGCATGCCATACAGCGGGCAGCCTGCATCTGCTGCTCCTTTTTCGGGAGCTGCAGATGAAATTCCTTAAAGTTTTTGATTCGCTCAAGCGGGGCAACGGTGTTTCCCGTCTTGCGCTGATATTCCATAAATCCAGTTGGCTTACCCATAATTCTTCTTCCTCCTACTTACGCATGCTTTCGTAAAATGCTTCAATCTGTGCCTGCTCACTGCTGAGGCCTTTGTCTTCCATCTGTGCGCTCAGCATCATCATGCGCTTATAGTCATTCGGAATGATCTTCTTGAATTTCGGCAGATATTCGTCAAAGTGTGTGAGAATTTCTTTTCCTTTTTCAGAGCCGGTGTGTGCGACATGTTTTTCAATCATGTTTTTCAGCTCTGCAATATCGTATTTGCTTTCTACCGTCTCAATCGAAATCATTTCCTTGTTCAGATTGCGGTACAGGTTGCTCTTTTCATCCAGCACGTAGGCGATACCGCCGCTCATGCCGGCTGCGAAGTTCTTTCCGGTTGCGCCAAGGACAACGACGCGGCCGCCGGTCATATACTCGCATCCGTGCTCGCCGACGCCCTCGACAACGGCGTAAGCACCGGAGTTTCTGACACAGAAACGCTCACCTGCGATACCGTTGATGTACGCCTCGCCGCTTGTTGCGCCGTAAAGGGCAACGTTTCCGACGATGATGTTTTCTTCCGGTTTATAGTTTCTGTGTTTCGGCGGATAGACAACAAGTTTTCCGCCGGAGAGTCCTTTTCCGAAGTAGTCGTTCGAATCACCCTCAAGTTCCAGGGTCAGACCTTTTGGAATAAAGGCTCCAAAGCTCTGTCCGCCGGCACCCTTGCACTGTACGGTGTACGTATCCGGCTCCAGGGAGGTGCCGAATTTTCTGGTGATCTCGGCTCCGAGGATGGTTCCTACGGTACGGTCGGTGTTGGTGATCTCAACTTTTACGGTCTTCTTCTCTTTCTTATCCATCGCCGGACCGAATTTCTTTAAGAGAACCTTCTCATCCAGCGTTGCGCCAAGTTTGAAGTCGTAAACGTCTTTCGGATCAAAGGTTACCTTCTCGCCTGCTTTTGCAAACGGATTGTTCAGGATCTGGCTTAAATCTACGCGGTCTGCGTGCTCGTTTGTCACTTTATCATTTCTCTTTAAGAGATCGGAACGTCCGACCATCTCATCGACGGTGCGGAAGCCGAGTTTTGCCATGTACTCACGCATCTCTTCTGCAATGAAGCGCATAAAGTTGATGACGTATTCCGGTTTGCCGCGGAAGCGTTTGCGGAGCTCCGGGTTCTGGGTTGCAATACCCATCGGGCAGGTATCGAGGTTGCAGACACGCATCATAACGCATCCCATCGTTACAAGCGGTGCAGTTGCAAAACCGAATTCCTCGGCGCCAAGGAGTGCTGCGATGACAACGTCGCGGCCGCTCATCAGCTTACCATCGGTCTCGATCATGACGCGGTTGCGGAGGCCGTTCTTGATCAGGGTCTGATGGGTCTCGGCAAGGCCTAACTCCCATGGAAGTCCTGCGTTATGGATGGAGCTTCTCGGTGCTGCTCCGGTTCCTCCGTCATATCCCGAAATCAGGATGACCTGTGCTCCGGCTTTTGCAACACCGGCTGCGACCGTACCAACACCGGCTTCGGATACCAGTTTGACGGAGATTCTTGCGTTTACGTTCGAGTTTTTCAGGTCATAAATGAGCTCTGCCAGGTCCTCGATGGAGTAGATGTCGTGGTGCGGCGGCGGGGAAATCAGGGATACACCCGGTGTGGAGTGACGTGTTTTTGCAATCCACGGATATACTTTTCCAGCCGGTAAGTGACCGCCCTCGCCCGGTTTTGCACCCTGTGCCATCTTGATCTGGATCTCTTTTGCACTGACAAGGTACTTGCTGGTAACACCAAATCTTCCCGATGCTACCTGTTTGATGGCGGAGCATCTCTCCGGGGACTCAAGACGGTCATCGCTCTCGCCGCCCTCACCGGTGTTGGATTTTCCATGCAGACGGTTCATGGCGATTGCCAGTGTCTCATGTGCCTCCTGGGAAATGGAACCGTAGGACATCGCACCTGTTTTGAATCGTTTTACGATGGAATCTACGCTCTCAACCTCTTCGAGCGGTACGCCCTGCTCCGGATAATCGAAATCCATCAGGCTTCGCAGATAACCGCTCTCCTCGCTGTCTACCATTGCGGTGTACTCTTTGAACATCTTGTAGTCGCCGCGTCTTGTGGATTCCTGCAGCGTATGAATGGTGCGCGGATTGTAGCGGTGCTCCTCTCCCTGGCTTCTTGCTTTGTGGCGTCCGAGACTGTCCAGAGTCAGATCGGTGGTAAGCTCCAGCGGATCGAATGCCTGGGAATGACGCTCATCCACATCTTTTGCAATGTCTTCCAGGGTAATACCGCCGACACGGCTGACTGTACCGGTGAAGTATTTATCGATAACATCCTCGGAGATACCGATGGCCTCGAAGATCTGGGAACCCTGATACGACTGGATCGTGGAGATACCCATCTTTGCTGCGATTTTTACGATACCGGAAATCACGGCATGGTTGTAATCGTCAACGGCTGCATAGTAATCTTTCTTGATCATGCCCTCCTCGATCAGCTCATGGATCGTGTCGAGTGCCAGATACGGGTTGATTGCGCAGGCACCGTAGCCGAGCAGTGTTGCGAAATGGTGTACCTCGCGCGGCTCGCCGGATTCCAGAATGATCGCAAGGGAAGTTCTCTTTTTCGTTTTTACCAGATGCTGATGAACCGCAGATACAGCCAGGAGGGACGGGATCGCCACATGGTTCTCATCGACGCCGCGGTCGGAGAGGATCAGGATGTTGGCTCCTGCCCGGTGTGCACGGTCAACTTCAACGAACAGGCGGTCCATTGCACGGTCAAGCGGTGCGCTCTTGTAGTAGGTGATCGGAACGGTCACTACTTTGAAGCCCTCGACCTTCATGTTCTTGATCTTCAGCATATCGGTGTTTGTCAGGATCGGGTTGTTGATCTTTAATACCTGGCAGTTCTTCGGCTCCTCTTCCAGCAGGTTTCCGTCACGTCCGACGTAAACGCTTGTGGAGGTTACGATTTCCTCACGGATACAGTCGATCGGCGGGTTCGTTACCTGTGCAAAGAGCTGTTTGAAATAGTTGAACAGCGGCTGATGCTCATGAGAGAGAACGGCAAGCGGGGTATCGATACCCATCGAAGCAGTTGCCTCGACTCCGTTTAATGCCATCTTTCCGATGGATGAACGGTACTCCTCGTAGGTGTAGCCGAATGCTTTCTGCAGGCGCATCCGCTCTTCTTTTGTATACTCTTCTACCGGCAGATTCGGGATTTTGATATCCTTTAACTGTACCAGATAGCTGTCAAGCCATTCGCCGTACGGCTGTTTCATGGCGTAATATTCTTTTACTTCCTCGTCGTTTAAAACTTTTCCCTGCACCGTGTTGACCAGAAGCATTTTGCCCGGGTGGAGACGCTCTTTTAAGACGATCTTCTCTTCCGGAACTTCCAGAACGCCGACTTCAGAGGAGAGGATCAGGAATCCGTCGTTGGTGATGTAGTAACGGGAAGGACGAAGACCGTTGCGGTCCAGAACAGCTCCCATCACATCGCCGTCGGAGAACAGAATCGATGCCGGTCCGTCCCACGGCTCCATCATCGTTGCGTAATACTGGTAGAAATCACGTTTCTCCTGGGAAATGGTGTCGTTGTTTGCCCACGGCTCCGGGATTGTGATCATGACAGCCAGCGGAAGATCCATACCGCTCATGGTCAGGAATTCCAATGTGTTGTCGAGCATTGCGGAGTCGGAACCCTGTGTGTTGACAACCGGCAGAACCTTGTGCAGCTCATCCTGCAGCATCGGGGAGGACATCGTCTCCTCGCGGGCCAGCATCTTGTCGGCATTTCCGCGGATGGTGTTGATCTCACCGTTATGTACGATGAAACGGTTCGGATGTGCTCTCTCCCAGCTCGGGTTCGTGTTCGTACTGAACCGGGAATGCACCATGGCGATTGCGGATTCATAATCGGTATCCTGCAGATCGCGGAAGAAGGTGCGGAGCTGTCCTACGAGGAACATTCCTTTGTAGACAATGGTACGGCTTGAAAGAGACGGCACGTAGGTGTTGTCGTTACTCTGTTCAAAAACACGGCGTACGACATACAGACGGCGGTCGAAATCGATGCCCTTTTCTACATCCTCCGGCTTTTTGATGAATGCCTGCATGATATAAGGCATGCACTCTCTTGCTTTATGTCCAAGTACATCCGGAACGGTCGGCACGGTTCTCCATCCAAGGAGTTCCAGTCCCTCTTTTTCCACGATGATTTCAAACATCTTTTTCGCCTGGTTCCGTTTCAGCTCATTCTGCGGGAAGAAGAACATGCCGACGCCATATTCCCGTTCTCCGCCTAATGAAAAACCGAGGGTCGAACAGGCTTTGGAAAAGAATTTGTGCGATATCTGCAACAAGATTCCTACTCCGTCTCCTGTTTTACCCTCGGCGTCTTTGCCGGCTCTATGTTCAAGATTTTCTACGATTTTCAATGCGTTTTCTACGGTCGCATGGGATTTTTCACCTTTGATGTTCACGACTGCTCCGATACCGCAGTTGTCGTGTTCAAAGGAAGAACGGTACAGCCCTTCTTCTCCCATGACACGCTCTTTGCTCTGTGTCATACGGCTTCCCTTCCTTTACATTTCATTATTTTCGGTTATCCTTTGATATTCCGGAAAAGAATGGAGGGGAATTTCTTCATTCCCCGCCGTTCTTTTTGGATTGCCCTTACTATACTCTATTTTTTTCGTCCTGTAAAGAGCAAATTTAATTTTTATATGATTTTTTCTAATTTTTCTTCATTTTTTTAGGTTATTACTGCATTTTACCTAATTTTCTATACCATCTGTCGATTATTTTGCCGCATGATACTCGGCTGCCGCTGCAATCAGGCCGCGGAACAGCGGATGCGGACGGTTCGGACGGGATTTGAATTCCGGATGCGCCTGGGTAGCCAGGAAGAACGGATGATCGGAAAGCTCCACCATCTCGACGATTCTGCCGTCCGGAGATACACCGGAGAGAACCATGCCGTTTTCGGTCAGTGCTTTCCGGAAATCGTTGTTGACCTCATAGCGGTGACGATGACGCTCGGAGATCTCTTTCTCGCCGTACAGCTCCTGTGCTTTCGATCCGTCTGCCAGTACGCACGGATATGCACCGAGACGTAAGGTACCGCCGATATCCTCGATGCCGTCCTGATCCGGCATCAGCGCGATGACCGGGTGCATGGTGTTCGGATTCATCTCGATGCTATGTGCATCGTGGTAGCCGAGAACGTTTCTTGCATACTCAACAATGGTAAGCTGCATGCCAAGGCAGAGGCCGAGGAACGGAATCTTGTTTTCTCTTGCATACTGGATCGCTGTGATCATTCCCTCGATACCACGGTTTCCAAATCCGCCCGGTACGAGAACGCCGTCTACGTCCGCAAGTGTTTCTGCCACGTTTTCCTCGGTTACCAGCTCGGAATCCACCCATTTCAGGTG
>CAVBNJ010000122.1:0-7617 GCA_963596755.1 bacterium | reverse complement strand
ATATAAGGGAATACTTGAAAAAATGGGATTTCCAGAAAATTGGGAACGAATTAAGAGAATCAAGAAATATACGAAGAAGGAATTTTGATTGTAATTTTCTCAGACAAAAAAGTCAATTTCTGTTGACAACCCCGAAGACATTTGATAGTATTTATCAAGTAACGTAATATTCCATGAGGGAGTAGTTAGCACGAATGTGTGATTTGTCAACATTCTGATTATAAGAAAAGAGTATAATCTGGCAAATCTTAAATAATGAGACTCATGTATATCAATGAACAGCCTGAGAAAAGGTTGGCTGTTTGTTGATATACATGAGTCTTTTTTTACGCGGGTAACGAGTAAAATCCGCTTCTGCTAACGATACTATTGTGGAAAACAAAGGAGGAAAACATGGAAAATTTCATCAACAATGCCCCGTTTGCTCTTGTGCTTGTCTGTCTCGTCATCGGTTTTGTCCTGCTGATCAAAGGTGCAGACTTTTTCGTAGAAGGAAGCTCAAGTACAGCAAAGAGACTGCATGTTCCGTCGATCATCATCGGATTGACGATTGTCGCCATGGGAACATCGCTTCCGGAGACCGCGGTCAGTGTATCGGCTTCGCTTACCGGCAACAACGAGCTTGCCGTCAGCAATGTCATCGGTTCCAATATCTTTAATCTGATGGTTGTCATCGGTGTCTGTGGAATACTGGCCACCGTAGAAGTTGCAAAAGAAACCATCAAAAGAGACATTCCGCTTTCACTGATCTGTGCCGGACTTTTAATGGTTTTGGGAATCAGCGGACTCGGCGATAAATCCGGTATGGTGCTCGGCCATCTGGACGGCGTGATTTTAATTGGATTCTTTGCAGGCTACATTGTCTACATGGTTCAGATTGCATTAAAGGCAAACAAAGAAGGAAAGAAAGTCGAAATAGAAGGCGGTTCCGACGAGGATATCAAGCTGCTTTCCGTTCCGAAGAGTATCCTGTTCATCGTCGGCGGAGCAGCCGCCATCGCAGTCGGCGGTGATGTAACGGTAGATGCCGCAGCAAGAATCGCAAGCGATCTCGGAATGAGCCAGACGCTGATCGGACTGACCATCGTTTCCATCGGAACTTCTCTTCCGGAACTCGTGACTTCCATCGTTGCCGCCAGAAAGAACGAAATTGATATGGCACTCGGCAACGCGATTGGTTCCAACGTGTTCAACATTCTTATGGTCCTCGGTATCGCATCCGCAATCAGCCCGATCACCATCATTACAGAGAATATCATCGATCTGTGTGTGCTGATCGTATTCACCGTATGCGTATGGATTTTCGCAGGAACCAAAAAGAAAATCGGCAGAGTCGAAGGATTCTGTATGATTGCACTGTATGCCGCATATGCAGTTTACATCATCATGAGATAAGGGGGACGAGAAAAAATGTTATTATTTTTAAAGGTATTTTTTACCGAATTCATCGCAGAGATGGGCGATAAAACGCAGCTTATGCTGATCGCATTGACATCGAAATACAAATTAAAAGATATTATCCTGGGAACTGCCGCAGCAATTCTTGTGCTGAATGGAATGGCGGTTCTCGCAGGCGGCCTCGTCAGCGAATTCATTCCGGACTGGCTGATTAAGACGATTGCAGCACTCGCATTTCTTTATTTTGCAGCATCCACCATTTCCGGTGATGATGACGAGGAAGAGGAAGAAGGCGGCAAATCCAAAATTCAGTTCGCACCGCTCGCCGTTTTCTGTACTTTCTTCGTAGCAGAGCTCGGCGACAAAACGCAGCTTACCGCGATCACCTTCGGTGCAAATGAAGGTATGGGAGCAGCATTCGTTGTATGGATCGGATGTTCTCTTGGACTGTTTGCAGCAGACATTCTCGGAATGCTGGTCGGCTATCTCTTAAAGAGCAAGACACCGGACGGACTGCTGAATACACTGGCGTTTGTCATCTTCTCAATTTTCGGAGTTTACACCCTTTACCAGGGCCTGCAGCTGATCAGCGCAAGCGTCTGTTCCATCCCGGTACTGCCGGTATTAATCGCTGCAACGGTTGTCTTTGTTGTTTTATGTGTCTGTCTTTTTATGAAAAGAGAGAAGAAAAAAGCGAAATAAATCTATATTATAATGATGAAAACTGCGCACCGCAGACTCATGATTCTGATGAGAAATGCGGCGCGTATTTTTTTATATGGTATAATATTTTCAGCTTATTGTTTGCAAGTATGAAGGAGAAGATGATGTCTGATTTTAGTATCAACGAAATGCAGGAAATGCAGAAAGCGCTGCAGGAAAAATACAAAGAAAAATGGGAACCCATCTGCCCGGCAGCAGGACAGAACAAGCTGCTTTGGATGATTGGAGAAGTCGGCGAAGTAATCGACGTTGTGAAAAAGAACGGTGCCGAAAATGCGGTGGGGAAAGAAGAGCTGAGAACACATCTGGTAGAGGAAATGGCGGATGTTCTGATGTATTACAACGATGTCATGCTCTGCTATGGGATCACGGCGGAGGAATTAAAGACGGCGTATACGGAGAAATTTGAGAAGAATATGAAGCGGTGGTAGAGTATTGAATGCCATTGGAAGATAAATTTATGTTATGAATGACATAATTAGAGAAAAATATGTTATACGTGACATAAGTGGAGGATAATGTATGAAATTAAAAATAGCGTTTTTGCAATTGCAGTCCGCTGGAAGTATCGAAGATAACATGAAAAAAGGAGTAAACGCGTGCCGGGAAGCGAAAGAGAAGGGTGCAGATATCGTATTATTTCCTGAGATGTGGAGTACGGGATATGTTTTTCCACATGATAATGAATGGCTGGAGCAGAACTCTGTTTCTTTGGACAGTGCGTATGTAAAACAATTTTCGGCGCTTGCCGCGGAACTGGATATGGCGATCGCGGTAACCCTGCTGGAAGAGCATGAGCCGAAACCGAGAAATACGGTTTGCCTGTTTGATCGTCATGGAAAGCTGGTGTATCGTTATTCGAAAGTGCATATCTGCGACTTCGGCGAGGACGACGATGAGGGTATTTTGGATGCTGGAGATGATTTCTATGTTGCAGAGCTGGACACCGGAAAAGGCGAGATAAAAGTCGGTTCGATGATCTGCTATGACAGAGAATTTCCAGAATCCGCCCGAGTGCTGATGCTGAAAGGCGCCGAACTCCTCCTCGTCCCCAATGCCTGCCCGATGGAAATCAACAGACTCTCCCAGCTGCGCGGCCGCGCATACGAGAATCAGATCGCGATTGCAACCTGCAATTATCCAGCTCCGCACCACGGCTGCAATGGCCATTCCACACTGTTTGACGGCGTAATCTATCACACAGAAACCGGCGCACCCCGTGATATGCTCGTGTGTGAAACCGGAGAAGAAGAGGGCGTATTTCAGACAGAACTGGATGTGGACCAGCTGCGGGAGTACAGAAGCCGGGAAAGAGACGGTTTGAAAAACAGAAGACCGGAATTGTATGGGATTCTTACAGGAGGACGAAAGTGAAAAAAATATTAGTTGTACTGGGCGGCGGTCGCCCCAAAGGAAACACAAGACAACTGGCAGACGCATTTGTCAGAGGAGCAGAAGATGCAGGGCATCAGGTAGAGCTGATTTCGCTCAATAAAATGGACATCAAAGGCTGCATGGGCTGCAATGCCTGTCGATATGGCAAGCCATGTGTACAGAAAGACGGATTTAATGAACTCGTACCGAAAATAAAAGAAGCAGATCTGATCGTATTTGCATCCCCGCTGCTGTTCTGGACAATTTCTTCCCGGCTGAAAGCGTTCATTGAAAGAATTTACTGCATCGCCGAAGAAGATCCCAACCCGCCGCTCGGCCGTTACGAAAAGTATCCGGTAAAAGACGCAGCACTGCTTATGACGTCAGCAGATAATTTCTTCTGGACATATGAGCAGGCAGTATCCTACTACAAATTTACAATCATCAACTATATTGGATTTCACGACAGAGGAATGCTCCTGGCAGGCGGCTGCGGCGACACAAACGGCAGACCGCAGATCGACAAGACGAATCATTTAAAAGAAGCGTATGAATTTGGAAAAACGATTTATGAGAAAGAGTGAGGAATCGGAAGATGAAAGGAAACCAATGCGTTTGACTGCTTCAAGTCGACAGCATTGGTTTCTTTTTTAATAATGCCGGTTCTTTGCAGACTGCTTCCGGTAGGCAGAAGGTGTGATCCCGGTATGTTTCTTAAACTGGCGGATATAATGCTCCGGTGTGTCATATCCAACCGCTTCCGCAATATTTTCAACAGTCATTGTCGTATTTGCCAGAAAATCCTGTGACCGCTCAATCCTTACAGTTCTTACAATCTCTGAATAAGTCATCCCCATCAGGCCCTTGATCAGGCGGGAAGTATATTCATTCGAATAATGGAACCGCTTTGCAACCGTCGAAAGAGTCACATCCCGGTAATTATCCTGAATATATTGAATAATTGCATAACGCTGTACATCCATACGGTCATTGAACAGTGGTGTTTGTACGGACGTGGAGTAATTTCTTACCAACAGATAGAAAACAAGCAGAAGAGAGTTCGTAATACACTGGTAATAATATTCCTGCCGGTTCATGCTTTCCCAGAGCATCCAGATAAAAGCGTCCCGGAGCGCAGTATCCATTCCAGAATGGAACACAATATAGTCATTGGCACGCTTCGCATAAATGTTGTTCAGAAAGAAAGAAGACAGTTTATTTGGTGTGTTGAGAAAGTTATAAAACATGGTGTGGAGCGAACTTCGGCGCAGCATGATATTGACAATAATACTGTCATCGAATACGGAGATCGAATGCTCCACTCCGGGCGGGATAACACAGAAATCCCCAGTTTTCATGGAAAGTCTCTGTTCCGAGATGATCTGTTCACATTTCCCATCATAGACATACACAAGCTCGAAGAACGTATGAGAGTGCAGGATCGCCGGGCTGTAGCGGTTATGCTTCTGAACTACAATACTGTCTTTGTCTGCGGTGTCAAAGAAAAAGGAATCCAGAAATTCAGAGGGAATCGTCTCCGGAACTTCAGGGATCAGTAAATGCTTTCTGATCACATCATCAATATCCTGTCGTTTAATATAAGCGTAGATCTGTCCGGCTTCTCTTGCCTCATATTGTTCTTTATAAAACAATTCTTCCGGTGTCAACTGGTAAATATAATGCCTCAATTCTGTTACATCCATAAACTTCTAAGATCCTTTCCAAAACAATAAAATGTCAAAATACGATAATTTATATAGCTTATCTTAACAAATATAATCAAATAAGTCAATAAAACTGAGCTGATATGTGAATTTTAAAATTTAGAAATGAGAATATAATGGAAGCATAAACAGTTTTCAAGTAAACGGAGGGAAAAAGATGAGCAGACCAATTCTTGAGATGAAAAATATTTCCAAAAAGTTTGGAAATGTGACTGCACTTAAGAATGTGAATCTGGAAGTTTTTTCAGGAGAAATCAGGGGACTGATCGGGGAAAATGGTTCTGGTAAATCAACCATATCTTCGATTGCGGCAGGAATGCAGAAGGCAACCGCCGGGGAGATGGTTTTTGAAGGAAAAAGCTGGAATCCAGAGAGCATGATTGATGCGTTACAGCAGGGAATCGGAATGGTAGTTCAGGAGAGCGGTACGATTGTTGGAATCACCGTAGCGGAGAATATATTTCTCGCGGAACTGGATCAGTTCAGAACTCGATGGGGAATGATTGATAAAAAGCAGATGAATGCGAAAGCAACCGAGGCAATGAAGGCAATCGGTGTTGAAGATGTAACAGGAGATCTTCCGATGGCAGCGCTTGATTTCCAGACAAGGAAATTAGTGGAGATCGCGAAAGTCATTATGAAAGATCCGAAGATCCTGGTCATTGATGAGACAAGTACGGCGCTTTCACAGGACGGACGTGAGATCATGTACCGGCTGATCCGGAAGCTTCGGGATGATGGAAAAGCAGTCATCTTTATCTCTCACGATCTGGAAGAAATTATGGAGGTTTGCGATACACTGACGGTTCTTCGGGACGGAGAACTGATCCGGACATTTAAGAAAGAAGAATTCGATGCAGATGCGATCCGTACAAGCATGATCGGACGCGAGCTGCACGGTGATTATTACAGAAGTGATTTTACAGCAGACAGTTGGAAAGAAACCGCACTGGAAGCAAAAAATCTCTGTTACAAAGATCAGTTGAAAGACGTAAGCATTACCCTGAAAAAGGGAGAGATCGTCGGCATCGGAGGACTTTCCTCCTGCGGCATGCACGCACTTGGAAAGGCAATGTTTGGTGCGCTTGCACTGGAATCTGGCGAGGTACTTACAGGAGAAGGGAAGAAGATTACAACACCACATACAGCGATCGGAGAGAAGATCGGTTATGTATCGAAGGACAGAGATGTGGAATCTCTTTGCCTGTCGGCTAGTATTAAGGATAATATTTCCATCGGAGGATTGGATGAATTCGCAAAAGGCGGTTATCTGGTTACAGCTTCAGACGAAAAGAAATATGTAAGAAAGCAGATCAAAGAGCTCTCGATTAAATGCTCCGATGAGAATCAGTTAACCAGTCAGCTTTCTGGAGGAAATAAACAGAAAGTTGTTTTTGGAAAATGGATTGGCTGCGGAAGTAAAATCCTGATCCTGGACTGTCCGACACGAGGCGTTGATATCGGTGTGAAACAGGCGATGTACCAGTTGATGGTGCAGCTGAAAAGGGAAGGGTGTGCAATCCTCCTGATCAGTGAGGAACTGCCGGAGCTTCTTGGAATGAGTGACCGTATCCTGATCATGAAAGATGGATGTGTCTCACATGGATTCATGAGAAGTGAATCCCTGACGGATGCAGATGTGATTGGATACATGTTGTAAGGAGGTTTATCGTGAGTTCAAAAACAGAAAATAAAAAAAGAGATAAACATAAAGTTTCACAGATGGCGGTAACCGTACTGCCATTTGCTGCACTGGCGGTTTTATTTCTGGTGTTTGTTGTCGTGGTAACTATGAAAGGTTATCGTCTGGATATGTATCTGAAGATTGTATTTAACGAAGGTGTTGTGCTGGCAGTGGTTGCGACAGGAGCCATATTCATTTACACACTTGGAACCTTTGATATCAGTCTTGGTGCGGCGACTCTGTTTGCAGCGACAATGGGAGTTGTTACATATAACAAGACGGAAAGTTTTGCAGTTATGGTTCTTGTGATTTTTGTGGTTGGAATTGCGTGTTCCTTATTCAACTCCGTACTGGCATCGATCTTTCATATACCAGCGTTTGTAACGACAGTAGCCATGATGTCGGTATTGTCTGCGATTGCATCTCAGATCATAACAACAAAGGGCGGGGCACTCGGTGGAATCAGCATTCCAAGTGCTGTTGTGAAGCCTTATGACAATATGGGATTAAAAGTTGTACTTTTACTTGCATTCTTCCTGATCTGCCTGTTTGTCTTTAATTACACAAAGGCAGGAAGAAGACAGAAGTTTATCGGCGGTAATCCGGTTTGTGCAGCACTTACAGGAATCGAATCCAATAAATATACGATTATTGCATTTACCATGGCAGGACTTGGGGTCGGACTTGGAGCTTTATTAACTCTGATCTATACAC
>CAVBNJ010000121.1:0-7646 GCA_963596755.1 bacterium | reverse complement strand
TCCCATATCAGGCCCGTGAGAATATTGCCCGGAAAGAGCTGTCCGTCGTGTGTATGGCCGCCAAGATCAAGATCTGCGCCCGCCGCAGCAACCTCGGAAAGTTCAGACGGCTGATGATCAATCACCAAAATCGGAAGGGATGTGTCAAGTCCGTCAAGCAGCTCGGACGGCGTATCGCGCGTCTCCTGTGTTTTCCGGATGCGGTCGGGATCTTTTCTTCCCGCCAGATAAAATTTGTCATCGATACAGACCGTCTCATCCTCCAGCAGATGGATCTTTGCCCGGTCCAGAAACTCACCGAACCGGCGGTCCGCCACGCGTTCCTCTTTCGTCTCAAACGTAAAGCCTGCGAGGATCTTTTCGTCGAGATCGTGATTGCCGTAGCAGGCGTATGTACCGTAGCGGCTCTTTAATCCTGCCAGAAGATCCGCCACGCGGTCCGGCTCATAGATGGCATCGTATTCATTATCAAAAATATCACCGGCAATCACAACGACATCCGGTTCCTCAGCGTTGATCTTCTCCACCATCTCTTCCATCTGATGGCTGCCGATGCTGTATCCCAGATGGAGGTCCGCGACGAGCGCAATTTTCAGATGTGCTTCTTTTTTCCCTGAAACCTCATAACGCGTCGTGTAAATATGGCTGGCATGCACCATCCCATAAACACACATCCCCGTCACAAAAAGGATGGTGCCAAGACCGACGATTTTCAGTCCCATCGGAGAAAACAGCCATGTATTCTTTGCCGCCGTGTGTGAAAGAATCAGGCGCAGCAGCACCAGGATCGCTGTAAATCCGAGAAAATACAGATACATACCGAGCCAGCAGTTGCTGATGACCTTTAAAATCCGGTGTACGGGGTCTCTCTTGATCAGAAAACTCGTCAGCAGGGAAAGTGCGAAAAACGCGTACAGGACCAGAATGACACCGAGGACCGCCGGGTGGCGGAACAGCGGGTGAACCTCCTTCATCCAGCGGAGCAGCCAGTACGCGGTAAAAACATTTGCCAGAATATAGACCGGCGCAAGAAATATTGCAAGCATTGTGTTGTTCCTCTCTTTATTGATGTGCTTAAGCAACGAAAAGGCGTGCCGGAATTGGAATTTCAGGCACGCTCTTCGTCCATACAAAAATTGTAACCATTCAGAGTTTTTTCTCTATAATGTTGAACAGCTCACGTTTCCGCTTTCTCCAGCGCCAGCCGTTCGCCAGCTTATTGTAGAAGTAGAAAGAATCCACGAGCACCATGTTGAGGCGTCCGATGCGGTCCTTCGTCGTTCCATTGTAATGTTCGCCGCCGCATTCGATCTTCGGACACGTTTTCACGTAGGCAATCAGATCGTCCTCGCTTTTGATCGTGTCCGGCAGCTCCGTGTAGGCTGTTCCGATGCAGTTCAGTCTGTGCGCATCGCTTCCGCCAAAGCCCGGCTTGTTGTATTTTTCTGCCAGCCGTCTGGCTTTTGCATTGGTCTCGGCACTCTCGCACGCATTGAAGATTTCCACAAAATCAAACTGCGGAACCAGCTCGGCAATCCGCTTCTGATATTTTTTCTTTCGTTCATTCGTGCTGATCATGCTCATAAATTTTTCGCCGTACGGATGTGCCGGCCCGACAATACCGCCGTACGCATGCACAATCTTAACCAGAATCGACCCCGGCAGGCCGCGCAGCTCGAGAATTTTTAATTTTACACCGAACGGCATGATGACCAGCATGTGACCGCAGTCGCAGGTATCGTACTCAACACCCTTTAATACAACAAAATCCTGATGTGCCCGTCCCTTGATGGCATTTTTCCATTCCCGGTAGCCATCGTAGGAATCGTGGTCGGACACCAGCATTCCTCCAAATCCTTTTCGTTTCAGAGTTCGGATGTACTCTTCAATCATAACTTTTCCATCCATGGAACCCTCTTTTGTGTGGCAGTGCATATCAAATTTCATGCAATACGCCTCCTTTTATTGAACCAAAACATACTCTTCTTTTTGGAATTTCCGCCCGCTTTTCGATGTTTCCGGGCAGAAGCGACAGTTTGTACCATCTAACTTTATTTTACCACCTTTTTCACAAAAGAAAAAGAAAATTCTTCTGACAATATAGTAAAATTTCCTTAAGAAAATACATTTTTAGACAATTCCCTGCCTTTGTCCCTGTCCGAACCGCGTTCTTTTTGTTATGATAAAATTACTTACGAATGGATTACGGAGGATTTTTTATATGGACTCACAGGATATTACCCGCGCAATCATCGACACGACGGTTGCGCGTGCGATGGCAGAGATGGATGCCGACCCCAAACGAAGCGTCCGAAAGCTCTGCGACCTTGGCCGCCAGTTTTCGCGCGGCCGCTTTCAGAACCAGATTTTTGCTATTTTCCAGGACCTGCTGCGAAACGATGACAGCCCTTATTATCAGGCGATCGACTATCTGCTGCGCAACAACGATCCAAAAGCGCTTCGCCAGTTCGGCATCAATGTTGGCTACAATAGTTTCACCTGCGGCGCGCATATCTTACGCAAAAAACAGAAGGAACTCTCATTTGCGGTTCCCTGGCTTGTCAAACTCCGCCTCGACAGCCGCATTCCGAACACCTACGATGCTTCCTTTTTCGCATCTGTGATCGGGACCGGTCTGAAATACGGTATTTATGCGTATCAGCTCCGCTCCATGGATCACCACGAGGATATGGAATCGTACCTTGCTGTGATCCAGTCTCATCCGGAATGCGCGTTTCTCTGGTTTCTTTCCGACACGCCGCTCACCGAAAAGCAGCAGAAACTGCTTTTATCCTGCCCGAACCTGATGGTTTCTCTTCCGATCGATGCTCCATCCACAGCTTCCATGGCGAAATCCCTGCGGCACCAGAAAACCCTGTTCGGTATGCATAAGGTCTATCAGGATGCGGACGCTGCCTCCTACCTGCTCTCGTTTGACCATCTGTATTCCCAGATGGAACAGAGTGTCTTTTTCTTCCTGGTTGCAGACGATTCCTGCTCGGAAGAAAATATCCGCGCGGTTTCCGATGTTGTCCAGCAGTATCGTTTTACCCCGGTGCAGCCGTTCTTCCCGATCGAGGTGCAGGAGGATACCCGCAAAATCGAGCAGATTATCACCGCCAATCCGGCGTATCTGCTGCTTCTGCCGGATCACACGGCCCGCACACTCGATGCGCCCGCCGTTTCTTTTGAGGAGCTGTCTCTTCGAAATGTATTTTACAGCGAACTGCTTGCAAAAGCATAAAAAAATCAGCCAAAGCGGAATCTTATTTTTTCGGTTCCGCTTTGGCTGTTATTTTTTCCGCTGAGCTGTAAATCACTTCTTTGAGTTCTCCGACGAATGCTTCCGGCTCCAGCTCACTTTCCATCGAAAACCAGCGCAGAACGGCTGTCAGGAAGGCATCGCAGAAAAAGGTGACAAACAGTTCCTGATTCTGTACCTGAAAGAGATCCTGTACAAAGAATGCCATGACCGGCTCGAGCATCTCATAAAAGTAATCTTTGAAGCTGTTCTGTCCTTCGATCTTTAAGGCACTCTGGTAAAACGCCTGATTCTGATAGAAGATATTGCAGACCGCCACAAGCACGTCCCATTCATCTTCAAAGTTCTTTCCACCCATATTTGTCAGAAAATCCACATAAAAAATCCAGTTGACCAGATCGTATTTATCTTTAAAATGGTAATAAAAGCTTTTGCGGTTCAGACCGCATTCCTCACAAAGATCCGAAATGCTGATTTTTGCAAATGACTTACGGGCCATCAATTTTTTCATTGCATCTGCAAGCGCACTCTTTGTACTGTTGGAATCCGCCATCTCTTCTCTCCCTCTCTTTTTCGACCGTTTGTGCTACTATTCTACACCATCTTTTTCCTTTATGCAAGAAAAGCGTACCAGGAAAAGGCTGTATTTTCCCTTTCCGGTACGCTTTTTTTGTAATTCCTGTTATTCTTCTGTTTTTCCGTCTGCCTCCAGTGTGAACCAGAATGCCACGCCGTTGTCGTAGTTCTGGCAGCCGCATTTCTGCTGGAAGGAGTCCATGATTGCTTTTACGATGGAGAGGCCGATGCCGCTTCCGCCGTACTCTCTTGTTCTCGCTTTATCCACCTTGAAGAATTTGACCCATACTTTGTCGAGATCCTCCTCCGGGATCGGATCGCCAGTGTTGAAGACGGTTGTCTTTACGATATTTCCCTCTTTTTTACAGGTAATCTCGATGGTGTGGTCGTAGTCGAGATGGTTGAGTGCATTTGTCAGATAATTTGTGATGACTTCCTCGACTTTGAACTCATCGCCCCAGACATAGAGCGGCTCCTCGCCGTTAAAGAGCACTTTTGCCTCTTTCTGGCGGATCAGGATGTCGGAGGACTGCAGTACGCCTTTGATGACTGCGTTCAGGTCGAACCGTTCCATGCTGACCTGATCTTCGCCGAATTCAAGCTGGTTCAGGTTCAGCAGTTTTTTGACCATTTCGTTCATTTTTGCTGCTTCATCGATGATGACGTCGCAGTAGAATTCGCGGCTCTCTTCATCGTCATTGATATTGTCTTTCAGACCTTCGGCGTAACCCTGGATCAGAGCGATCGGGGTTTTCAGCTCATGGGTTACGTTCGAGAGGAACTCACGGCGCATCTCATCGATCTGGGTCTTTTTGTCGATATCTCTCTGGAGTTCAACGTTCGCACTTTTCAGCTCGGAAATGGCCTGCTCGAGCTGCTCGGACATGACGTTGAAGTTGTTTCCAAGGTCGCCGATCTCATCTTTTCCTCCGCTTACGTAGCGGGCATCGAAATCGAGGGCTGCCATTTTTTTCGAGATCTCGGTCAGTTCCTGCACCGGGCGGACGATCTGGCGGGTAATGAGCCAGATGACGATTGCACCGATGATGATGATCGGGATGCCGATGAAGACGTAAAATTCATTGGAAAGGCCGACGGCATCGGTGATGCTCTCCAATGGACATCTTGCAAAATAGCAGTTTCCATTGTCAAACCAGCCGATGATCTGCAGATATTCCGCATCGACACGGCTGTCATGGAATTTCTGGATCTGATAGTTTTCTCCGCTTGCAACGACCTTTGTGTTTGCCTGTTCGTTTCCGCTGATCAGGCCGAAGATCAGGGTCTGAAGGCTCTGGCGGTCGGTTGCATTGGAGTAGACGAAGCTGCTGAGCTCCGGGCCGGTGATGATGACTTTCAGGTTATTGGTGGCGCAGAACTGCTCGAAGGTATCGGGGATATCACTGCTGTCGCCGCCGGTCTGGTTCAGCTTCTGGAAGCTTTCTGCCAGGATTCGTTCTTTGTCCCGGATATAGAAGGATCCGAGGAAGAAGTAATTGATCAGACCGATGATGAGCAAGGTGGCTGCCATGGTCGCGATGAAGGTGTAGGCGATTCGTTTTTTGACGGAGTGTTTACGGCCTTTTTTCGGCAGTTTCAGGCGAAAATGGTGTTTTTTTTCCGTCGATTGTGCTGGTACTGCTGTTTCGACTGGATTTTCGATTTGTTTTTCTGTCTCACTCATTGTCCGTCCGCCTCAAATTTATATCCCATACCCCAGATGGTTTTGATCAGGTCGCCTTTGTCGCCCATTTTGCTGCGCAGTTTTTTGACGTGGGTGTCGATGGTGCGGGCGTCGCCGTAGTAGTCGTAGTTCCAGACGTTGTTCAGGATTTTCTCTCGGGAGAGGGCGATTCCCTGGTTTTCGAGGAAGTAGGTGAGGAGTTCGAATTCTTTATAGCTTAACTCCATTGGTTTTCCGTCGATGGATGCCATGTGGGCGGCTTTGTCGATGCGGATGCCGCCGGCCTCGAGGATATCATCTTCTCCGGTTTTGCCGCTGCGGCGCAGGATGGCTTCTACGCGGGCGACGAGGATTTTCGGGGAGAATGGTTTGGAGATGTATTCGTCTACGCCGAGGTCAAAGCCGAGGAGTTCGTCGCGCTCTTCGCTTTTGGCGGTGAGCATGATGATCGGGACTTTGGAGTTCTGGCGGATTTCGCGGCAGACTTGCCAACCGTCCATTTTGGGCATCATGACGTCGAGGATGATGAGGGCGATGTCTTTCTGGGCGTAGAAGGTGTCGACGGCCTGTTCGCCGTCTCCGGCTTCGATGACGTCGTAGCCGGCTTTTACTAAGAAATCTTTGACGAGTTTGCGCATGCGGCTTTCGTCGTCTACTACTAGGATTTTTAATTTGTCCATGGTGAAGGTCTCCTTTATATTGACGGACGGAAAAGGGATGCGGCAGCGCGGCGGGCTTGCTCCTGGGCTGGGCGGTTTCGGAAGCCAAGAGAATCTAAGCGTTTTGCTGACTGCTAAAGGCAGAAAGAAGCTCCGGCAAACTCGCTTCGCTCAGACAGTGCCTTCGCTTCTTTCTAACGCATTCAGCAAAACGCTAAGATTCTTAGGCTTCCTGCAAATGCCCGGCCCAGGAGCAAGCCCGCCGTGCCGCCGCATCCCTTTTCCTGATCTCGTTATGATTTTTCTTTTTGATATTTTTACTATTTTACTTTAGCATGGGTTTATGTTTTTTTTGTGAAATGGGGTGAGTTTATTTTAACATATAGGAGGGGAGTTGGGAACTTCTATTTTTGTGTTGATTAAATTTGGGTATGAAAAAAGATCTCCTGGGGTTGGCAGGAGACCTTTTTCATATGAGTTATTCTTCTTCGTCGAGGTAGTATCTGCCGTAGGCGTCGGCTGCTTTGATGGCGGCGAAAACCGTCTCCGGGGTTACTTCGAATGGCATGTTGTGCAGGGTGTCGGTTTCTGCGCATGCGGTTTTGGCTACTTCCATGAGCTGGTCGTCGGTTACGTTTCCGGCGCCGAGTTCGGCTAAGGTGACTGGGAGGCCGACTTCGATGCACCATAAGATGATGTCTTCGAGTTCATCGAGCGGTACGTTTTCCAGTACGAGCTGAGTCAGGGTTCCGAAGGCTACTTTTTCGCCGTGGTACATGTGGTGGCATTCCTCGAGGACGGTGAAGCCGTTGTGAATAGCGTGGGCGCCTGCGAGGCCTGCGCTTTCGAAGCCGATTCCGGAAAGGAGGGTGTTGGCTTCGATGACTTTCTCGACTGCCGGGGTGCATACGCCGGCTTCCAGAGCAATTTTGGCTTTTACGCCTTCTTCCATCAGAGTGTCAAAGCAGAGTTTTGCAAGTGCCATGGCTGCTTCGGTTGTCTTTCCGCCGGCGCAGGAGGTGGCTCCGCTTCTCTGGCAGGCTCTTGCTTCGAAGTAGGTTGCAAGTGCATCACCCATTCCGGCTACGGTCAGGCGGACTGGGGATTTTACGATGATGTCGGTATCCATCAGGACAAGGTTCGGGTTTGCCGGAAGGAAGAGGTATTTCTCGAATACGCCTTCTTCTGTGTATACAACAGACAGTGCGCTGCACGGTGCATCCGTGGATGCAATAGTTGGGCAGATGAATACTGGTGTTTCTGCGTAGTAGGCAACCGCTTTTGCGGTATCGAAAATTTTACCTCCGCCGATACCGATGACCAGATCACAGCCTTTTTCTTTTACAATGCTGACCAGACGGTTGATCTCGCTGTTGCAGCATTCGCCGTTGAAGTAATCAAAAACAACGTCGCAGTCGCTTCCCGCAAAGCTTTCCTCGATCATTGCTCCGATTCGTCTGTAGCC
>CAVBNJ010000120.1:0-7694 GCA_963596755.1 bacterium | reverse complement strand
GGTGAGTCCCTGGAAGAGGCAGCTATGGTTCACGGCCTGGACGCTCAGGTTCTGGAAGATCAGATCAACGATTATCTGGCTGCAAAATAATATCGATTCTAGTGGGAATCACAAAGGAACGCCTTGCTCAGGCGTTCCTTTTTTGCTCTGCATATCAACAATCGGTCCGGTGGACCGATTTTGATTTGATCTTTTTCCCTTTCTGCTCCAGCGTCGCCGCCGCTTCTCTCCGGCTCTGCTGGTGTCGGCGGATCGCCTCGTCCACCCGGCGGCTCCGCTCCTCCTGGCGCCTCTGGCAGATCATCTGATCGAGCAGGCGGCCGAGAACGCGGTAAAATTCCGCCTGGCGCTCTTCCTCACCGCGGCGCATCACCGTATCCGCAAGCTGTTCCGCTTCCCGCTCCGGCAGCAGATCGACAACCACCTCCGGCACTTCCCCAGCTGTCGGATCTTCTGCCCCGTTCGGCTGATTCTTTCCTTCTTCTGTCTCCGCCGGAAGCGCCTGCAGATTGGCCGTCGCCTCGAGAAGCTTCGGCATCAGCTCACGGATCGCCTTCAGATGGAGCCCTTTCTTCTTCAGTTCCCGGATTCCCAGAAAAATCTGAATGTCCTGCGCAGTATAGTAACGGTGCCCCAGCGGATTCCGGTGGATCGTCATGCCGAGCTCGTCCTCCCAATACCGGAGCACATGCGCTTTCTCCCCGGTCAGCTTCTCCGCCTCCGAGACCAGATACGTTCTATTTTCCATACGGCAGCCACTCCCTTCTTCCCTTTATTATAAGAGCGCCTACTCCCTCTCGCAAGAAAATCTCATCGTAATATTCCGACATTTTCATACAATTCTATCCAATTTCATGCAAAAAACGTGCCGCAGGAACTCCCCACGGCACGTTCTGACACCATAACATATTTTCTTCTTATCTCTCTGCATTCGCAAATTTCGTATAATCCGGCAGCCAGACCAGGTTGACGGTTCCGATCGGGCCGTTTCGCTGTTTGGCGATGATGATTTCCGCGATTCCCTTATTCTCGGAATCTTTGTTGTAATAATCATCTCGATAGATAAACATAACAACGTCAGCATCCTGCTCGATCGCTCCCGACTCACGCAGGTCGGAAAGCATCGGACGGTGGTCGGTACGCTGCTCGACCGCACGGGAAAGCTGGGACAGTGCGACAACCGGCACATTCAGCTCCCTCGCAAGCGCTTTTAACGAACGGCTGATATCCGAGATCTCCTGCTGACGCGACTCCGAGGAGCTCTTTCCGCTTCCCGACATCAGCTGCAGATAGTCGATGATGATGATATCAAGACCGTGCTCGAGTTTGTATTTCCGGCATTTGGAACGCATCTCTCCGATCGAGATGCCAGGTGTATCGTCGATCATCAGACGCGATTCACCGATCATGCCGGCGCTCTCGATCAGCTTGCTCCACTCGTCGTCTTTCAGGTTTCCGGTTCGCAGATGCTGGGAATCTACTTTCGACTCCATCGAAAGCAGACGGTTCATCAGCTGCTCCCTCGACATCTCGAGACTGAAAATCGCAACCGCTTTGTCTTTCTTAAACGCCATATACTGCGCAATATTCAGAACGAACGCCGTTTTACCCATAGACGGACGCGCCGCAATCAGGATAAAGTCGGAATTCTGCAGACCCGATGTCTTGTAGTCCAGATCGGTAAATCCGGTCGGAATACCCGTGACATTGCCCTTCGTCTTCGATGCGCGCTCGATGTTTTCCAGCGTGTTGATGACAACCTGGCGGATCGGCATAAAGTCGCCGGAGTTTCGCTGTCCCAGAAGCTGGAACATCTTCTTCTCCGTCTCCTCCATGATGACTTCCACCGGCTCTTTGTTCAGATAGCATTCGTTCTCAATCTCTTCTGTGAGCTTAATCAGGCGGCGCAGCACCGCTTTCTCGCTGACGATGTTCGCATAGTGGCGCACATTCGCCGAGGTCGGCACCGCGTTTAAGAGATCGCGGACGAACTCCATCGAGCTGATCTCCGGCGGAACATCTTTTTCCCGCAGACGGTTCTGTAAGGTAACCAGATCGACCGGCTTTCCCTCGTTGAACAACTCCACCATCGCGTCGAAAATCACGCCGTACTGGTGCTGGTAAAAATCGTCGCTCGTCAGGATTTCCGATGCCGCCATGATGGCTTCGCGCCCCATCAGCATGGAACCGATGACCGACTGCTCCGCCTCGATGCTGTGCGGAAGGATTCGTTTAATCAGTGCTTCTTCCATAGAATTATGCTTCTTTTACGATAACTTTCAGCTTTGCAGTTACTTTTGTGTGCAGACGGATCGGCACTTCTGTCGTTCCGAGAACCTTGATCGGGTTCGGAAGCTGCATTTTCTTTTTGTCGATGTCGTATCCGAGCTGCTCTTTGGCTGCCTCAGCGATCTCTTTGGCCGATACGCTGCCGAATACTTTTCCGCCCTCACCGACTTTGATGGCTACGGTAACCTGTTTTTCTTCGATCTCTTTGGCGAATGCCTGAGCCTCTGCAAGCTGCTCTGCTGCCACTTTGTCCTCATGTGCTTTCTGGAGTTTCAGCTCATTCAGGTTTTTTGCGGTTGCCTCGATGCCGAGTTTTTTCGGCAGAAGCATGTTTCTTGCATATCCGTCACTTACGTTTACAGTCTGTCCTTTTTTACCAAGTGATTTTACGTCTTCCAGTAAGATAACTTTCATATCAGATTTCTCCTCCATCCTGCATTTCTGTTAAGGTTGATTTCAGGAGGCTTCTCGCCCCCTCCATGTTGACGGTTTCGAGCTGGCATCCTGCCATATTCAGATGACCGCCTCCGCCCATCCGCTCCATGATAATCTGTACATTGACCTCATCGATCGCGCGGGCGCTGATATAGATCACGCCTTTATACTCCGTCAGTACAAAGGACGCCTTGACGCCGACAATGTTCAGCAGCTCGTTCGCCGCCTGTGCTCCGACAACCGTCGGGCTGTCCACATAGTCGCTCGGGCATTCGGAAATCGCGAATTGGCCGCGGAACAGCTCCGCGTTGCGGATCGTCTCTCCTCTTGCCTTGTAATCGTTCATATCTTCGCGGAATAATTTCCGCACACGCGTTACATCCGCGCCGCACCGGCGCAGGAACGCTGCCGCCTCGAAGGTACGGACGCCTGTTTTCTGCATAAAATTGTCGGTATCAATCATGATGCCGGCATAGATGCTGTCTGCCTCCACGTTCCGAATACGGATTCCCTCAGTGAAATACTGAAGGATCTCGGCAACCATCTCGCTCGCAGACGATGCATACGGCTCAATATAGGAAAGCACCGAGTTGCGGATCGTATCGCTTCCCTGCCGGTGATGATCCAGCACGACGATCATTTTCGCCATGTACAGAAGATCCTCACACTGCGTGATGCTCGGTTTGTTCGTATCGACCACGACGAGCAGCGTGTTGTCATCCATGATCTCTTTCGCCTCATGGTTGTTGACAAACATATCCGCCTCGTAATCCTGATTGTCGCGGAACGTATTCATCAGCGGAATGATCGAGCTGGTCGGATTGTCGATGACGATATACGCCTTTTTGTTCAGCGTTTTTGCCGCGCGGTAGATACCGATGGCAGCGCCGAACGAATCGGCATCCGGCAGGCGGTGGCCCATGACAACGACCTTTTCCTTCGTGTTCATAAACTCTTTGAGCGCATGGGCTTTGACGCGGGCTTTGACTCTCGTATTCTTCTCAACGGCCTGTGTCTTTCCGCCGAAATACTGAATCTTGGAACCGTCTTTTAAGACAACCTGATCGCCGCCGCGGCCGAGTGCCAGATCAATCGCGATTTTTGCGTATTCCGAGTTCTTCGCAAATGATCCCGCATCCGCTCCGATACCCATACTGATCGTAACCGCCATCTCGTTTCCGATGTTGATGGTCTTGACATCCTCGAGGATATCGAATTTTTTCTCTTTCAGCTCATTTAACGAACTCCGCCGCATGACCACGATGTATTTGTCGTTCTCATACCGCTTTACAAGGCCGTCAAGATCATTGAAATATTTGTTGATCTTTCTTTCGACCAGTGCGGTTAAAAGGGAACGGCGGACCTCCTCGACGCTCTCCAGCGCTTCGTCGTAGTTGTCCAGATACAGAAGGCCGGTAACCATCGTCTCGTCCTCGAATTTCCGCATGTACTGGCGAAGCTCCGTCTCGTCGAACAGATACAGCGCCTGAATAAAATAGCCTTTGATGTCGGTATTGATCATCTCCGAATTCTGGATCAGTTCGTCGATGCAGACGCTCTTTACATGAGCCCGGAAATTCTTTTCGCCGTAAGTCACATCGATATCTGTCTCTTCCTCATTTTTCGGAAGCCGTTCTACCGTCAGCTCCGGAAAAACGGTGGCGATGCATTTATGATACTGCGTATCCTTCCCTGTGATTTTCGTAAACTCTTTGTTGACCCAGAGAAGCTTTCCCTGCGAATCCATGACGGCATAGGGCAGCGCCAGTTCCTGAATGAGATGCTTCTGAACCTGCCCGTATTCGGTCGCAAAGGTAACCAGCTCGTTGATCACCTGCGGCCGCTGTCTGTAATAGAGAACTGCGGCTGCGATCACATAGACCGCAAAAAACAGCGTAAACCACATTCCTGCCATCACATCCACAAAATACATACCGATATTCATCGCAAGCATCAGGGCTGACAAAATCAGCGGCCATCGAAGATAGCTCCGCAATTGGCCGCTCAACTTCATTTTGCTTTTCATTTCCTAACACCTTTCCAACGTTGCGTGTTGTATTTCGCTCCTGTCCTTCCGATTATACCACTTTGCACTATGCTTTGGCAACAAGATACTTTTGGATACCAAAAAAGGCACCCGCCCTTCTGACAGCCAAAGCCGCCTCCCCAGGCAGGTGCCTTTATTTATTTTACCGCTTCAAAATGAACGTTCGGACAGTTGCTTAACGCAGGTCAGAATCAATCATCTACGTACGGCATAATAGCCATATGTCTTGCTCTCTTAACGGCTACTGTTACTGCTCTCTGATGTTTTGCGCAGGTTCCAGTTACACGTCTCGGCAGGATTTTACCACGCTCGGATACATATTTTTTCAGTTTAGCTGCATCCTTGTAGCTGATCTCTTCTCCACCACAGAAAACACAAACTTTTCTTCTTCTGCGGGCCGGTCTTCTGGAAGCTGGTCTTTCACTATTATTATAAGCCATGATCAATCTCTCCTTTTCTATCAATTAAATGGCAATTCTTCGTCAATGCCATCGGGAATATTCATAAAACCATCGGCGCTGCCCAGGTCAGATGTATTCGCGGACGGAGCCGGATTGTTATGCTGCGGTGCGGAGTATCCTCCGTTGTTTCCGCTTGCATTTTTGCTTTCTGCAAACTCCTGCTCTTCTACAACTACGTCTGTCGTGTAAACCTTCTGGCCTTCACGATTGGTGTAGCTTCCGGTCTGAATACGACCGGTGATGGCGATCTTCGTTCCCTGACGCAGGTATTTCTCTGCAAATTCTGCCTGACGGCCAAATGCAACGCATCCGATAAAGTCTGCGGTTGCGGAATCGCCGTCTCTGCGGAATCTGCGGTCAACAGCCAGTGTATAACGGGCTACCGCTGTGGAGTTCTCTCCAGCAGAGTATCTGACATCGGGATCTCTGGTCAATCTTCCCATCAATATAACTTTATTCATTCGCTTACCTCTTAAGCTTCCTTTTTAACGACTAAGTATCTCAGTACGTTATCCATAATACGCATATGGCTCTCGATCTCTGCCGGAGCTGTTGCGTCTGCTTCAAACTGAATAAAGTAGTAATATGCTTCACGCATATGCTGAATTTCGTATGCAAGGCGTTTTTTGCCCCACTCTTCTACTTCGCCAACTGTTCCGCCGTAACGGGTTACATAACCTTTGGCTTTCTCAACTACAGCTGCGCGTTCCTCTTCTTCAAGTTTTGCATTCACAACCAGTGCTAATTCGTACTTGTTCATGCTTTACCTCCTTTTGGACTTTTTGGCACCCCATTTTCATTATGGGGAGCAAGGAATTATTTTTATACGTCACAATTTGTTATTCTAACACAAAAAGGGCCTGATAGCAAGCCCTTTTTCGCGTGATTTCCATGTTTTTTCGCGGTCTTACGCCTCTTTTTTGCGTAATCCGCGGGTGTTTTTTTCGACCAGTTTGCGCGCTACCATGATCTGGTGGCCGCAGCCGGTGCATTTGAGACGGAAATCTGCGCCGACACGCAGGATCTCCCACTCGCTGCTGCCGCACGGATGCGGCTTTTTCAGTTTTACAATATCGCCTACTTCGTAATGTTCTGCCATGTTTCTTCCGCCTTATATTTTCTAATTAATGTCTATCTCACTTTGATACTGCCGAGCACCTGTCCGATCGGCTGCTGGATCAGAAGATCCGCATTGCTGTCCATCGGTGTTGCCCCTTTGTTGATAAGGACCAGCGCATCTCCCTCGAAATACTGGAGAAGGCCTGCCGCCGGATAAACCGCAAGCGATGTTCCGCCGACGATCAGAAGATCCGCTTTTGCAATTGCGCGGATCGCTCCGTCGAGCACTTTTTCGTTCAGGCTCTCCTCGTAGAGAACGACGTCCGGCTTGATCATGCCGCCGCATTTTTCACATTTCGGAATCCCGCTGCTCTTTCGGATATAGGCTGCGTCGTAGCCAGCGCCGCACTTCATGCAATAATTGCGGTGCGTACTTCCGTGAAGTTCATACACCACTTTACTTCCGGCCGCCTGATGGAGTCCGTCGATGTTCTGCGTCACAACCGCCTTCAGTTTTCCCGCCGCTTCCAGCTCCGCAAGTTTTTTGTGGGCCGCATTCGGCTCTGCTCCGACCGGAAGCATTTTGTCGCGGTAAAATGCATAAAACTTTTCCGGGTACCGCAGGAAATAGCTGTGGCTTAAAATTGTCTCCGGCGGAACATCATATTTCTGGTGATAAAGACCGTCCACGCTCCGGAAATCCGGGATTCCGCTCTCGGTAGACACGCCCGCGCCGCCAAAGAACACGATATTTTCATGCGTATCAATCAGCTTCTGCAGCTCCTCTATTTTTCTTTCATCCTCCATCTTGTCATTCCTCCTTCTGACTTTTCCGCTGTTACCGGTTCCGCCGCACGCCCATCACGACGAACCGTCCTGTCGTGTCACTCGCCGCACAGGTGGACAGTGTGATGATGTGGCTGTTTTCATCCATCGGCGGCTGCTCCACCGGGATCTCCGACCGCGCTGCCATATTCGCAAGGTACTGCGCAAACGCTTCTCCCCCGCCGGAATACATCGTGTAGACGTCGCTGTCCGCCTCCGTATAGAATGCGGAAAAGATCTGGTACACATCGTTCGACTCCGGTGTCATCATCCAGAAATAGACGCTGTCCTTGTATTTTTCCTGCTCCTTGATCTGCTTTAATTTTCCGAACATCGAGAGATTCTTCATATTATGACCGTAAACGATCGTGTTTCCGTCGCTGAAATCGCCCTGATTCTGGTAATCCAGGAAAATCGATCCGGCAAAGTTGCTCGTTCCCTCGTACGTCGTGTGAAGATATGCATCGTTGTCCGGCCCCTGTACGACCGGATAGCTGATGTCGAGTGCTTCTATATAAAGCCATCCCTTCACATCTGCTTTAATTTTCCGAACATCGAGAGATTCTTCATATTATGAC
>CAVBNJ010000119.1:0-7736 GCA_963596755.1 bacterium | reverse complement strand
ATTCCATACTGGGCATAATTTAAGTTTCGCTAAGTTTCACTTATAGAGGTGGATGAGGAAAATTTAATAGAATAAATATGAAAAAAGCACTGAAAACCGTTGGATTATTGGTTTTACAGTGCTTTTTCTTTTGCTAAAGAGAAAAAACATGATAAATTTAAGTTTTGCTAAGTTTCACTAAGTTTTGCATTTGCAGATTTTAGGGGGTCGGAAAAAAATAAAAAAAAATTAGCACTCTACTCTTGACAGTGCTAACAACTCGTGTTATAGTACGACTAGAACAAAGAAAGAAAAGAAATTTCACATCAACGCTCTTTTTGTTCGGAGCGAATGTTAGCACTCAAATAGATAAGGAGGAAGCCGATTATGAATATCAGTAAATTCACACAAAAATCGCTGCAGGCTGTACAGGACCTGGAAAAGACCGCATACGATTTCGGCAACCAGGAAATAGAGCAGGAGCATCTGTTGTATAACCTCCTGCATCAGGACGACAGCCTGATTCTGAAAATGATCGAAAAAATGGAAATCAACAAAGATCATTTCCTGAACCGTGTCGAGACGGCGCTGAACGACCGCGTCAAAGTATCCGGCGGCCAGCCGTACATCGGCCAGTATCTGAATAAAGCACTTGTAAACGCAGAGGACGAGGCGAAAGCCATGGGGGATGAATATGTTTCCGTAGAACATCTCTTCCTGGCGATGCTGAAAAGCCCGAGCTCGTCCATGAAAAAACTGCTTCAGGAGTACGGCATCACAAGAGAGCGTTTCCTGCAGGCGTTAAGCACCGTGCGCGGAAACCAGAGAGTCACTACCGACAATCCGGAGGCCACGTACGACACCCTGGAAAAATATGGCCAGGATATCGTAGAGAAAGCCAGAAACCAGAAAATGGACCCGGTCATCGGCCGTGATACCGAGATTCGGAACGTTGTCCGTATCCTGTCCCGTAAGACGAAAAACAACCCGGTTCTGATCGGTGAGCCTGGTGTTGGTAAAACCGCAGTCGTAGAAGGTCTGGCACAGCGAATCGCAAACGGTGATGTGCCGGAGAGTCTGAAAGACAAAACGATCTTCTCCCTCGATATGGGAGCACTGGTAGCCGGTGCCAAATACCGCGGTGAATTCGAGGAGCGTCTGAAAGCCGTTCTGGAAGAAGTCAGAAAGAGCGACGGAAAAATCATTCTGTTCATCGATGAGCTGCACCTGATCGTCGGTGCCGGAAAGACCGACGGCGCAATGGATGCCGGCAACATGCTGAAACCTATGCTGGCAAGAGGCGAACTGCACTGCATCGGCGCAACAACGCTGGATGAGTACCGCCAGTATATCGAAAAAGATGCCGCACTGGAGCGTCGTTTCCAGCCGGTTCAGGTTGATGAGCCGACCGTGGAAGATACGATTTCCATCCTGCGTGGCTTAAAAGAGCGCTACGAAGTTTATCATGGTGTAAAAATCACCGACGGTGCCCTCGTTGCGGCCGCAACCCTTTCGAACCGTTACATCAGCGACCGTTTCCTGCCGGATAAAGCGATCGATCTGGTCGATGAGGCCTGTGCCCTGATCAAGACCGAACTGGATTCCATGCCGGCCGAGCTGGATGAGCAGCGCCGTAAGATTCTGCAGATGCAGATCGAGGAAGCTGCACTGAAAAAAGAGACCGACAACCTGAGCCGCGAGCGTCTGGAAACACTGCAGAAAGAACTGGCAGAATTAAAAGATACCTTCAATTCTGCAAAGGCACAGTGGGAAAATGAAAAGAGTTCTGTCGAGAAACTGTCCAAACTGCGTGAGCAGATCGAGGACATGAACCGTCAGATCCAGAAAGCAAAGAATGACTACGATCTGAACCGTGCCGCCGAGCTGCAGTACGGCGAACTCCCGAAATTACAGCAGATGCTGGAAGCAGAGGAGAAAAAAGTTAAAAACGAAGATTTGTCGCTGGTACATGAGAGCGTTACCGACGAGGAGATCGCCCGCATCGTCTCCCGCTGGACCGGAATTCCGGTTGCAAAACTGACGGAGGGCGAGAGAACCAAGATCCTCGGCCTGGAAGATGAACTCCACACCAGAGTCATCGGACAGAATGAGGCAGTTACCAAAGTTTCCGACGCGATCATCCGTTCCAAAGCCGGAATCAAAGATCCGACAAAACCGATCGGTTCGTTCCTGTTCCTTGGACCTACCGGTGTCGGCAAAACAGAGCTTGCAAAAACACTGGCTGAAAAGCTGTTTGACGATGAGAACAACATGGTTCGAATCGATATGAGTGAATATATGGAGAAATACTCCGTCTCCCGTCTGATCGGAGCGCCTCCGGGATACGTAGGCTACGAGGAGGGCGGCCAGCTGACCGAGGCAGTGCGCAGAAAACCATATTCTGTCGTCCTGTTCGACGAGATCGAGAAAGCGCACCCGGATGTCTTCAACGTTCTGCTGCAGGTACTCGATGACGGCCGTATTACCGACTCCCAGGGCCGTACCGTGGACTTCAAGAACACGATCCTGATCATGACCTCCAACATCGGATCTCAGTATCTGCTGGACGGCATTCAGGAGGACGGCAGCATTTCCGAGGAGGCCAGAAATCTGGTTATGCAGGATCTGCGTGCACACTTCCGTCCGGAGTTCCTGAACCGTCTTGACGAAACAATTATGTTCAAACCATTGACAAAAGACAACATTGGTCATATCGTAGATCTGTTGATGAAAGACCTGAACAAACGTCTGGCAGACCAGGAACTTGGCGTCGAGCTGAGCCCGGCTGCAAAACAGTTTGTCATCGATGGCGGTTACGATCCGGTTTACGGTGCGCGTCCATTGAAACGTTTCGTTCAGAAAGAAGTAGAAACCAGCACCGCAAAACTGATCCTGAGCGGTCAGGTGAGCGAGGGTGACACCATTCTTCTGGATGTGGAAAACGACGGTCTGAAGGCAATGATCAAACCAGGTGTGGAGGTAGTAGACGAATGATGCCGAAAGATCCCGTAATGCTGCTGAGCTACGTCAACACGCAGCTGAGAGATTTTTACCCGTCGCTCGCAGAATTCTGCGCGGCAATGCAGACAGAGGAATCTGATCTGCGGGAAAAACTGGCGCTCATCGACTATGAGTACGATGAGAAAACAAACCAGTTCGTATAAGAAATAAGGGCGTCCTGCATATGCAAATAGTGTATGCAGGACGCCTTTTCTATTTTAGAAAAACCATATCTTTAATAGAAGAAACAGATGTGATAAGATAGAAGAAAACGAACGAAAATCCACTGAAAATAGGGGGAAAACAGCGGATTTGGGAGAAGGAGGAAACGCAATGTATTTTGGAGTACAGATGTATGGGGTATCACAGGAATGGAAGCAGAATCCCGAGGAGTTTTTAAAGAAAATCCATGCGGCCGGCTACCGTCAGATCGAGCCATGTCTCGGCTTCCGAGTCGATGCCAGAGACTACGGTTTCTGGATCCCAGAGGACCTGGAGCAGGCAATGCCTCTGCTTGCAAAATATCAGATCGAAGTTCACGCCGTCCACATTTTCCTGGATGAATACCATTATGAAAGAGAACTTGCCATCCTCGTGGAGCTGGCACAGAAATATCAGATCGCATGGTTCGTCGTAAAAAGCCCTGCGCGCCTGACAAAAGATGTTCTGGATGAGACAGCCGCACGCTATCGTGAGATGGCAGAGGAACTGGAAAAAGTTGGAGCCGGTCTTCTGATTCACAATGAAAAAGAAGACATCTGCATCCGCGTCAACGGAAAAACTGCATACGAATATCTGCTGGATGCCTGCGGCGGAAAAGTCGGAGCCGAAGTTGATACCGGCTGGATGTACTGCGGCGGCGTCGATCCGGAGGAGTTTCTGTGGGCACATGCGGACCTTGTCAAGGCCGTTCATTATAAAGACATGAAGTTCACCGGAAAAGAAGCGCCGCTCGGAAAAGGCATAGTCGATCTGAAAGCATGCTTCCAGTTTGCCCGTGCAAACGGTGCGCTGCAGATTGTGGATATGGATGCGACAACGCTGGAAGACACCTGCCGCGCCGGACGCATGCTCTCCGGCTGGACCGGTGACCGTGAAAGCACCGACAGTATTCTGTGCACCCTGGATGTGGAAACCGGAGAGGCGACCGTGCTCCATGAATTTCCGGGAATCATCGAAGCGCCGAACTGGCTGAACGATGGAAACACGCTTCTCTATAATGCGGACGGAAAAATCTACCGCTACGAGATCGACAAAGACCAGATCGAGCAGGTCGATACCGGTGACTGCGTGCAGTGCAATAACGACCACGTTCCTTCGCCGGACAACCAGCGTCTGGCCGTAAGCTGCATGCCGCCGGAACTCGCCGGCGGAGCGTATGAATCCCATATCTATGTCCTCCCGATGACGGGCGGAACGCCGAAAGATCTCACCGGACCGGGTCTCAGCTATCTTCACGGCTGGTCACCGGACGGAAAAGAACTCGCATACTGTGCGTTCCGCAAAACGCCGGAAGAAGAAACCATGCGCATCGAGATCTGCACGATCCCATCAGACGGCGGCGAAGAAACCTGTCTGACCGACGGCAAAGGCTACAACGACGGCCCGGAGTATTCACCGGACGGAAAACACATCTGGTTCAACAGTACCAGAAGCGGCCTGATGCAGGTATGGCGGATGAACCGCGACGGAAGCGGCCTCACCCAGATGACGGATTCCGAAGCAAACAACTGGTTCGGCCACGTCTCACCAGATGGAAAGCACGTCATTTACCTGACCTTCGCAAAAGGCGAACTGGAACCGAGCGAGCATCTCCCGAACATGCGCGTATCGCTTGGAATGATGGATTATGACGGCGGGAATAAGAAAAAACTGCTGGATCTCTTCGGCGGCCAGGGCAGCATCAACGTCAACTCCTGGGCACCGGACAGCCGGAGAATTGCATTTGTGAAATACGTTCTGCATCATAAATAAAATAAGTTCTTAAGAAAATCTGACGGGCAGTAAAAATTCATGGAAGTATTGCGAAAAAACCGCGGAACCATTTTAGCGGAAATGCACAAGAATTCTTACGAATTTTTACGGCCCGTTGACTCTTTTTCTGACACACGTATAATGAAAGTAACAAGAAAAACTGCGGCCCTTATCCGGCTGCAAAACGTGAAAACGTGTAGAAAAGGAAAGGAGGATTTGTGCTATGAGGAAAACGAGAAAAGTTCTTTCGTTTGTACTGTCCATGCTTCTGATTGTGACAATGTTCCCAACCATGGCATTCGCAAAAGAGGAAGCCAAAACGTGGAAGTTCGGAGAGCTTTCTTTAAAAGAAGGCGACGTTCTCAGCAAAGATACGGAGATCAAAAATGATGCAGAGAACAGAGAAATCCGAATACTCTCGGAAAAGGCAGATCCGGATGCCAAGAAGGATCAGACAGATACAAAAGTGAAAACGGAAAAAGAGGCGTCCATCGCAGGCAATGCATCCTGGAAACTGGCAGACCTCACCGCGAAAGCCAAGAAAGCACCGGCAGAATATCAGCTGAAAAAAGCAGACAGCTGGAACGGAAGCTGGATCGTAACACGGATCGCAGAAACAGAAGCAAAAGATGCGGTTGAAATTCGGGTAAAGGTTTATGAGTACGTGGCCGTAACCGAAATTCAGGGGATTCCGCAGGAGATCCCGGGAACCACTGCACTGCAGGCAAAAGTAATTCCGGAAAATGCAGATCAGAAACAGATTACATGGAAAATCACCGATGCCGGAACAACAGGAGCTGTTTTAGACGGCACAAACCTGAAGGTGACGAATGCAGGAACGGTAAAACTGCAGGCAACAATCAAAGACGGAAAGAAAACCGGCGCTGATTTCACGCAGGAATTCACAGTAACCGTAAAAGCAGCAGATTATACCAAAGTAACTGAAGCCCTGGCGCTGATTCCGGAGGACATGAGCCGGTATACAGAAGAAAGCGCAGCAGCGGTTCAGAAAGCAAAAGATGAGGTAAAAGAAAACCTGCCGTCAGCAGAGCAGGAAACCGTAAATGGTTATGCAGCAGCAATTCAGGCAGCCGTAAATGCACTGACGGTCCGCGGCGCGGATTATACAGAAGTTGATGCAGCACTCGCAAAAGTTCCAGAAGACCTCTCGGGATATACCGATGAGAGCGTGGAGGCACTGAAAGCAGTCATCGCATCCATCGATCGTACAAAAACCGCAGAGGAGCAGCAGGCGGTTGATGATTATGCGGCAGCACTGGAGAAAGCCATTGCAGCGCTGGTACGAAAACCAGCGGCGGCAGATTATACAAGAGTAGACGAAGCGCTTGGAAAGATTCCGGCGGACTTGTCCATTTACACCGAAGAGAGTGTCAATGCACTGAATGCAGCAAAAGAAGCCATTGTGCGTGATCTGGATGACAGCAGACAGGCTGAAGTCGATCAGCTTGCGGACAATCTGGAAGCAGCCATCCGCGGACTGACCCTGAAACCGGCGGACTACAGCGCCGTAGACGCGGCTCTCGCCAAAGTTTCGAATGATCTGAGCATTTATACAGAGGAAAGCATTCAGCCGCTTCAGACGGCAATCAACAGCGTAGAAAACGGAAAAACCATTCTGGATCAGGCCGAAGTAGACGGCTGGGCAGCAGCCATTGAGAATGCACTGGCAGGTCTGCAGGTTCGGAAAGCAGATTATTCGAAAGTAGATGAAGCGATCAAAAAGATCCCATCCGATCTCAGTTTGTATACCGATGCATCCGTGAAAGCGCTGGAAGAGGCCAAGAACAGTGTCGTAAACGAGCGCCCGATTACAGAGCAGGAGAGTGTAGACGGCTATGCAAAGAAGATCGAGGCAGCGATTGCCGGTCTTACGTATAAAGATGCGGACTACAGCAAAGTAGACGCTGCCGTGAAGAAGATTCCAAACGATCTGAAAAAATATACAGACGAGAGCGTAAAGGCAGTCAATGATGCAAAAGCAGCGATTGTACGCGGAAAGAATATCACGGAGCAGAAGACGGTCGACGGTTATGCAGCCGCACTGGAAAAAGCCATTGCCGGACTGAAACAGAAACCGATTACTGCACAGAGCCTTCCGAAGATTACAAAAGGCGTAAACCAGTCGGGCATGCAGGGCAAGGAACTTTCCTTCACCGCAGACTTCGAAGCAAAGGATCTGAAAAAGGTTCTGATCGACAACAAAGAGATCGATGCGAAGAACTATGTGACAGCAGGAAAAGAGAATACGCAGGTTACGCTGAAAACTGAGTATACGAAGAACCTGGCAGAAGGCAAGCATACCATCTCGCTCGTTTCGAGCAAGGGCCAGGCGGATGCCGTATTCTATCTGAAGAAAGCAACGAAGAGCCCGGATACGGGAGACCATACACAGATGATGCTGTGGATCGTACTGTTGGGCATTTCTGTTGCAGCAGGAGTTGGAGCAGTTGTTTATCGCAGACGTGAGAAATAAAAAGCAAAAGAGAAAGGGCGCCGGAAGGCGCCTTTTCTTTTTGCGGTTTTGATACTGATATAAATAGTCAGATAAAATACTAAATATGCAGAATTAACTATATTTTTCTAAAAATAAGAAAATTCGAAAAAAGGTGTTGACTTTTGCTTTTGGCGGTGTTATTATAACTAAGCTGTCAGCGAGAGCTGATGCGAAAGAGTTTCTTTGAAACAGAAAAACCTAGTTCGGAGCCGGGTGGTTACCGCGGGTTGCAAAACTGCTTCAAAAAAACTTGAAAAAAGTTCTTGAC
>CAVBNJ010000118.1:0-7768 GCA_963596755.1 bacterium | reverse complement strand
TACGACCGGATAGCTGATGTCGAGTGCTTCTATATAAAGCCATCCCTTCACATCCGGGTTGATTGCTTTTAATGCGTCAAAATCAACGCCAAGCGGCGGCTCCGTCGGATAGTCCGGTGTTTCCGGTTCCGGTGTGGCTGCCGGCTCGGATTCTGCCGATGTGTCTTCTGTTTTCGTCGGTGCCGGTGTATCCGGCGTTTTTGTGATTTCCGTCGTATACTGCTGCAGATCCCGGTATTCGTCCGTACCCGTTTTATAATCCAGGTAAATCCCGATCAGCTTGTACGCCGAAAAGCAAAATACGGCGAGTGCTGCCAGAAATACCAGATTCCAGAGCGGATTGCCGCCCTTCTTTTTTTTCTTCTTCTGTTTTGCCATGGGTCTCCTTTATCGCTTTTCTTCCCTGTTTTTGCTGCTTCTCATTATAAGCGGGGGCATTTTTTTTGTCAACCTGACCGCCGGTTTCGCCGCCGGAAAAGGATTGCGCCGCGGGGAGAAGTATGATAGACTTATTCACGACTGACAAGTCACTTGTGAATACAGTAATACAACAACATACATGAGGAGGAAATACAAATGCGAACAATCAAAAAAGTCGCCTCGCACATCTTCATCGATGGCTTCGGCGGCATGACGCAGGGTCTTTTTGCAACCCTGATTATCGGTACGATGATTCAGCAGATCGGTCTTCTGATCGGCGGTTCGACCGGCAATGTGATCTATCTGCTCGGAAAAGCTGCCGCAGCCCTGACGAGTGCCGGCATCGGTGTCGGCGTGGCAGTCAAATACGGCGAGAGTCCTCTCGTCACCGTCTCCGCAGCCGTTGCCGCGATGGTCGGCGGTTATGCAGGAAAGATCACCGGGGGCACCTTTTTCGTAGACGGAAACGCCGTTCTCGCAGGACCTGGCGAACCGCTCGGTGCTTTCATCGCTGCGTTTGCAGGCATCACCTGCGGCCATCTTGTTTCCGGCAAGACGAAGGTTGATATCATCGTGACACCAGTCATCACCATCGGAGCCGGCTCCGTCGTCGGACTGCTCGTCGGACCGCCGATCTCTCAGCTGATGACCGGTCTTGGCAGCATTATCAACTGGGCAACGGTACAGCGCCCGTTCATCATGGGTATCGTCGTTTCGGTTGTCATGGGTATGGTTCTGACTCTGCCGATCAGCTCCGCCGCACTCGGCATCATTTTAAATCTTTCCGGTCTCGCCGCCGGAGCCGCTACGATCGGCTGCTGCTGCAACATGGTCGGCTTTGCGGTTGCCAGCTACCGTGAAAACAAAGTCGGCGGCCTCGTCGCACAGGGACTTGGAACTTCCATGCTTCAGGTGCCGAACATCATGCGCCACCCGCTGATCTGGCTGCCCGTCATCTTCTCGAGCGCGATTTTAGGACCTGTTTCCACGATGCTCGCCAATATGCAGAACAACGCAACGGGAAGCGGCATGGGCTCCGCCGGACTCGTCGGACAGATCACGACGTATCAGACGATGATCGCTTATGATGATCCGAAGCTTGTCATCATCAAAATCGTCCTGCTCCACTTCGTTCTTCCGGCTGTGATCACTCTGATCTTCTCAGAACTCTTCCGCAAGGCAAACCTGATCAAATCCGGGGATATGGCTTTGAATCTTTAATCTTATCTTTTCAAAAACGGGAATGGAACTTGCGTATCCTGCAGTTCCATTCCCGTTTTTGTATTTTCTGTCGGTTATCCACATTTCTGTTCCGGATTTCTCTGGTTTTTACACCGTTTCTTCTGTGTTTTCCGCATTTTCCACCGCATCGGATGCCTCTGTTTCCGCAGCCGCTTCTTCTGGCTCCATTTCTTCGCCCGGCCGCACGCGGTGTGCTTCCACGGCCGGCTCGATGGTCTGTGCCATCAGAAGGTGGATCATATCGAGGCTCCGCTCCCGGAAGCGCGACGGCAGAAGCGGTGCGATCGCCACATCCGTCACGAGGGATTCGAGGCCTTCGATGATCAGATCTTTTCCCGGTGTCTCGTTCCATTCCATTCGGATCCGCTCGAAATCACGCTGGAAGATGATTTTAACTTTTCGTCTTGCTGCCTCCTCAAGGAATGCGAACTCGAGTTTCAGCACCAGCTCGCCGTCCTCATTCTCCGCAAAGGTTCCTGTTGTTCCGAGCAGATACGATTCCTCGTTTTCCACCCATTCTGCAATTTTGGAACCTGCGAGGCCGATCTCGATGCGCTGTGCTTTGTCGCCTTCCGTCAGTTCGACAAAGAAACGGCCTTTTTCATAGAAGAAACCGATCCGGCGGATGCCGTCGGAAAAGTTGTTGTGGAAGACCTGCAGTGTCAGCGGAAACATGCCGACGTGAGTGTCCTCCATTTTATATTCTTTTCCGTGCAGAAGCTGCGCCATATCGATCTGCCGCGGTGTTCCGCTGTTCCGCGGCCCCGGTGCTCTCCGCTTCCAGCCGCCGCGCAGGATTCTTCCCGGCGTCTCTTTCGCGCCCTCCAGATCGCGGCACGTCTGCAGCAGTTTCTGATACGCCAGCGGGCTTTCCGTCTCACCGGATTTTAACTCTGCGCCGAATTCCGTGCCGAAATACTTCCGCACAATGTCGAGCATCTCACACGTCTGGAACAGCTCGTTGCTGCCTGCGTTCGTCACGATCACGACGCCGGTGTCCGGGCAGCCGAGCACGTTCTGTCCCAGCATACCGTTGAAGGCAAAGCTGCCCGGCCGCTCTTCCATCCAGACCTGGTAGCCATAGCCGTATTTTCCCATTTTTTCCGGCGGCGTTGCATGAACGGATGTGGACGCTGCGACCCACTCGGCCGGAACGATCTGTTTTCCCTCAAACTTGCCGCCGTTTGCATACATCACACCGAGTTTTGCCGCGTCCTCCGGGCATAAGAAGAGTCCCCAGCCGCCTTTTGTGATGCCGGCCGGACAGCTCTCCCAGAAAACTTTCCGGATGCCGAGCGGCTCGAACAGACGCGGGCGCAGATAATCCACCATTTTCATGCCGGTGCGCTCCGTCACGATCGCCGAGAGCAGATACGTATTCATACTGTTATACTCAAATGCCTCGCCCGGCGTTCCCTTTACGGGAGCTGTCAGAAAGCTGTCCACCCAGTCATTGCCGGACACGGCGCCCATCTCGTTGAACTGCACGCCGCTCTTCATCGTCAGAAGGTGCTCCACGGTCAGGTTCGGGCGCAGGATCTTCTGCAGCAGGCCGTTTCGTTTTTCAAAGATGTCGTAAACATTCTCGTCCAGCGAAAGTTTTCCCTCCGTGATCAGAAACCCGACCGCCATGCCTGTGATGCTCTTGCACATCGAGTATGTCGCATGCCAGATGCCGCTCCTGTACGGGGCAAAATTGCATTCACAGATGACATTTCCGTTCCGCAGTACGAGAAGGTGATGCATATCCGTATGGCGTGCCGCCGCAAGCTCCCGGAGCATCTGCGTCAGCTTTTCCGAAGAGATTCCCTCACTCTCCGGTGTCGCACGCGGAAAATACGTCTCCGGCGCCGAGAAATCGCCGAACGGTTCCTTCTGCGGCGCAAAGTCCGTCTTTCCCATATGTCCTGTCGTCCCACTCATAAATCCCCAGATCATTTCCATTGCGGTTAACTGTTCTTTCGCTGCCATGTATATGCTGCCTCCTGTCTCATGCGGTTGGATTTCCCTAGTTTTTCTGGTTTTCCTCATTATATCCACATTCCTTTGAAATCGCAACGATTCTTCGGATAAAATTATTTTAAAATTTTTGAAATTTTTTCAAAAAAACACTTGCCAAACTCGTTTTCTTATGATAATATACTACTTGTCGCTGAGCAAAAATCACGGCAGACAAAATAAAAACTTCGGCTCCGTGGTCAAGCGGTTAAGACATCGCCCTTTCACGGCGGTAACACGGGTTCGATTCCCGTCGGAGTCATATGGCGTCGTAGCCAAGTGGTAAGGCAATGGTCTGCAACACCAGTATCCACCGGTTCAAATCCGGTCGACGCCTCTTCTTTCCCGGAACAGTTCGTTTCCGGGATTTTTCTTTTTCAAAAATCATTTTGACTATATCGTAATATGCTGAAACGGGGATCAGGCCTTCTGTCTGATCCCCGTTTCTTATGTTTTCTTTATTTTACTTCTGTAAATTCTACACGGATGCTCTCATACTCTCCCAGCACCTGATGCAGGGTCAGTCCTGCGCGGTTCCAGGTGCGGCCGGAGCGAATTTCGCCGTCTGCGCTGCAGCGGTACAATTTATCCTCTGCCAGTCCGCAGACCTTCGTGTGAACCGGAAGCATATTTCCTTCTGCGTCGGTTTTTACGATTGTAAGCAGTGCACGGCTCTGATCTTTTGCCACGAACTCCCATGCCATGAAATCCTGTTTTTTCAGTCCGGTCAGACGGTAATACAGTCCCTCATGTGTGAGGTCATAATATGTATGCATCGCAGCAACCTGCTCTTTTACCATCTCTTTCTCTTCATCCGAAATCTTATTCAGATCCATCTCATAACCGAAGCTTCCTGCCAGCGCTACATCGCCTCTTGTCTGGAACGGTGTCACGCGGCCGGTCTGATGGTTCGGGCATACCGAAACGTGGGAGCCGACGGTGCTGATCGGATAGAAGAATGAACTTCCATACTGGATGGACAGACGGTTGATTGCATCGGTGTTGTCGCTGCACCAGATCTGCGGCGAATAGTACATCATACCGGCATCAAATCTTCCGCCGCCTCCGCTGCAGCCCTCGAGCAGCAGATCCGGGCATGCGGCAAGGAAACGCTCGAGCAGGTCGTAAACGCCGAGCACATAGCGGTGATACAGTTCTCCGTTTCTATTCTGTGCTGCCACATGGCTGTAGACATCGCAGACACTGCGGTTCATATCCCATTTGACATAATCAATCTTTGCATCGTGAACGATGGTCGTCAGACGCTCCAGCAGATACTCTCTGACATCCTCGCGCGTCATATCAAGCACAAGCTGGTTTCTGCTGTGGTTCGGCACACGGCCCGGGATCGCGAATGCCCAGTCCGGATGTGCACGGTAGAGATCACTGTCCTCGGAAATCATCTCCGGCTCGAACCAGAGACCGAATTTCATGCCCATGTTGTGGATCTTCTCGGCAAGCTGTGCCATGGAACCGTTCATCTTCTTCTCATTGACGAACCAGTCACCGAGACCGCTGTTGTCGCTCTCACGTTTGCCGAACCATCCATCATCAAGTACCAGCATTTCGATTCCAAGCTTCTGCGCCTGATCGGCAATTTTCAGAATTTTCTCCTCGTTGAAATCAAAATACGTTGCCTCCCAGTTGTTGATCAGGATCGGACGTTTGGCATGCTTGTAAGCGCCGCGGCAGATATGCTCACGGATAATCTCATGATACTGCTGTGACAGTTTGGTAAGTCCGCTTCCGGAATAGCTCAGGATCGCCTGCGGGGTATCGAACGCTTCTCCTTTTTCCAGGTGGAAGCAGAAATTCGTCGGATGAATACCCATCTGGAAACGGGTCTGGTTTTTCTGATCTTTCTGTGCTGCTGCAACAAAGTTTCCGCTGTAGACGAAGCATGCGCCGATGCAGGAACCGTGTGTCTCATCCGCGCCTTCCTCGCAGAGAATCACGGCCGGATTGTAGTGGTGGCTCGATGTGCCGCGGAGGCTTCCGATCTCCACTTTTGCGTGCTGTACCGGAATCCGCTCTGCGGTGCGCTCCATCGCATGGCGGCCGGAGAAATAGATCATCTCATAATTTTCATACATCAAGTCCATGCTGAAGGAAAGCATTTTTTCCAGCTCGACCGCGGTCTCTCCGTGGTTTTCGAGTCTTGCCGCTCTCGTAATCACATTTTCGTTTTCAAAGACACCGTAAAACAGCTTCAGCACAACATCAGAAGCCTTCTCTTTCATGGTGATGACAAGCGTCTCACCTTTTTCTTCCTCGGTATCGTAAAGTGCCGGCATCCCCGGAACTGCATAGGAATGGTCGAGAATTTCATACGAATCAAACCGGAAATCTGCTGCAAAGCTGCCGTCTGCGTGGCGGATCTCAATCATATCATCACGAAAATCACCGACACCGCTGCCCGGAACTTCCTGCGGAAGCGCATCGAGAGAATATTTCCGGTCAAGACCTGCCTCTTCCGGATTTCCTGCAAATCCCATATCCGTGCAGAAAATCAGGCTGGAAAGATTTTCCTCGCCGATTTTCTCTCCATAATAGAGATGCAGAAGCACATTTTTGTCATCTGCAAACATCTGATAGCTGCTGTCTTTTGTCTGGAGGTTAAACAACCGTCCATTTTCACTTACTTTGATTGCCATGGCATTTTCTTCTCCTTTATATTTTACACGCTGCATTCGTGTTCTGTTGACCTTATTATAGCAAAACTGCACAGCAGGGAACAAGAAGAAATGTGATTATTCCACAGCAAATTACAGCATAGGAAAAGCCGCCGTACTGAAAATTGCACGGCGGCTTTCGCTTCTATTTTGTTAGTCATTTGTCATATTAAATTCGTCCGGGCTGATGTATCTGTCCTCGGATATGGCGTCGCCATTGTTGTATTTGACGGTCATGTACAAGGTTTTGTCCTTGCCTTCCAGTTTGACATAGCATACGCCATCGACAAATTTGTCCGTGATATCCAGCTTCTTATCCTGGTAATAAACCCATACGGAACCATCATCCTCGTACTCGACGTCCGGCATATTGAGCTGTTCTTCGATCTCCTCTTCGGTGACCGGTGCTTCTGTGCCGTCTGCCTGAATTGCAACGCCGCCGGTGCCCATCGTTTTTTCGTTTCCGTCTTTGTCGGAATATGTAATCGTGTAGGTGTCATCATCATTGGCCGTCAGCGTTGCTGATGTCTGGTCGCCGTAGATCCAGAGCTGAATCGTGCGCTGGATTCCGCCCACATTGGCCGCATAGGCGGTTCCTGTTCCACCTACGAGGAGAATTGCTGCTGCCGCAGCCGCTGCTGCTGTCTTTTTATAATTTGCTTTCTTCATTTTCATCATGTCTTCTGCCTCCATTTTACATCTGTCGGAGGCATGAAGTACCGAGAATGCCTTCTGATATTTTTCTTTATTCGTCATCGTCCCATTCCTCCTTCAGCTCTTCCCGCAGCTTTGCCCGCCCGCGTGATAATCTCGCCTTTACGTTGCTCTCCGAGATTTTTAAAATCTCTGCAATCTCTTTTACGGTATACTCTTCGTAATAAAACAGATGGATCACAATCCGGTATTTTTCCGGCAGACGCATCACGGTTTCAAACAGATTTTCTGATTCCGGTGTTTCAAAGGTCAGTGTCTCCATATATTCTTCCAGTGAAACTTTATTCCTCCGCCAGAAGGTCAGGTTCACGTTTTTCGCTTTGTTGATTGCCACCCGGATCAGCCACGCACGGATATGCTGCTCATCTTCGTATTCTTTGTGATTGGTGTGATACTGAAAGAATGTTTCCTGCACAACGTCCTCGGCGTCCTCCGCATTTCTGCACACGTTGAACGCAACCGCATAGAGGTTGTCCTGGTAGCATTCCATCAGCTCCTGTACTGGTTTTCTCATGAGCTCTCCTGTTTTTGTTTTTCTTTAAGGTCCCTTCACCAATAATACAAACCAGCTTCGGAAAAGGTTACAAACTTTAAAATATTTTTTCTGTTTTTTGTTTCCAGGCAGCAAAAAAGCGATACAGTTATGATTTCTCATTTCTGTATCGCTTCTTCTTTGTAGCTCCCCGAGTTGGGCTCGAACCAACAACCCTTCGGTTAACAGC
>CAVBNJ010000117.1:0-7774 GCA_963596755.1 bacterium | reverse complement strand
CATATACCATCGGTTCTTCTTTTGCAAACATCACGTTCCCCCCTTTCTTTTTCTATGGTTCCATCATACCATGTGCGCTTTTCTTTTTCTTTTTGAAAACATCCTTTTTATTCCGGAAAATTATCTTTTTTGCGGATTCTGACTCTATGGGCAAAAGAAAAAAGACGTTTCCAAAACAGTCCCGTTCTCTCATAGAACAGACCGTTTCAGAAACGTCCCTTTTCACTTTCTTGTCTTCTCTTTTACCAGCCGCTCCCCTGATAGTAAAACGCGTTCGTATAGACGCGGATCTCCTCCGGTGTCTCTGCCACAACATCAAAGCGGCAGGGCACATCACCCGGGATCTGGTGGAGCATGCGGTAGTAATCTGCTGTTTTTGAAATTTTCTTCTGTTTCTTTCCGTCCACGGCGCTTGCCGGATCTCCGGCAGTGCGGCCGGTGCGGTATTTCACCTCGATAAAGACGTATGTGCCGTCCTGTTTTGCGATCAGGTCAATCTCGCCGAAACGGCACCGGAAATTCCGTTCCAGGATGTGATATCCAAGCGTTTCCAGATATTCCGCCGCACGGCTTTCCTGTCTCGTTCCTACTTCCCGCTGATTCAAATACTGTACCTTCTCCTTTTCTGCTGCAGGTGCGTTTACACGAAATGTCCGATAAACGACTGCCGATGGATCGGCGACGGGCCGATTTTCTTTAAGGCTGCAATATGTTCCGCCGAACCATACCCCTTATTCGATGCAAAACCGTAGCCCGGAATTACTTTATCGTACTCTTCCATCAGACGATCCCTCGTCACCTTGGCAACGATGCTCGCCGCCGCGATCGAAACGCTTTTTGCGTCTCCCTTGATAATCGGCACCTGGCGGATGTCCACCTGCGGAATTTTGACCGCATCGTTCAGAAGCACATCCGGCTTCACGGCAAGCTTGCTGATCGCCTCGCGCATTGCCTCGTACGTTGCCTGTAAAATATTGATCTCATCGATCCGGGCCGGGGAGGCATAGCCGATGCCGACCGCCACCGCCTCGCGCATGATCACATCGTACAGCTCGTCACGTTTTTTCGCTGTAAGCTGCTTGGAATCGTTCAGATACAGGATTTTGCTGTCGCGCGGTAAGATAACCGCCCCTGCCACAACAGGCCCCGCCAGAGGCCCTCTTCCGACCTCGTCGATGCCGCAGATCCAGCCGAGATCCTCGTACTTATGCTCATAGATCTTCATGGCCTCCGTGCGCTCCCGCTCTTTTGCCAGTGCCTCTTCCTGTTTCTGGTATTTTCGAATCAGATTTTGTACGCCGGTGCGGGAATCCTTTTCATATTCCAGATAAAGGGCGGGCAGCTCCGTCTCCGAAGCTGCCGCAAAAATTTCCCGTATGGCGGATATCGATTGTTTTTTCTCTGTCATCGTTTTTCTCCGCATTTTTTATTTTCAATCAAATACTTATTCCGGTTTTTCCAGCGTGATTCTGCCAAGCTTTCCGCTTCGGAAATCGTCCATCAGCATTCTCGCCGCTTTCTCGTAATCCAGCTCATTTCCCTTTTTCAGGCAGCCGCGCACCCGTGCAATCTCACCTAAGACTTCCACACGGTCCGTCACACCATCAAAGCCAAAGCGCTTCTCCAGTGTTCCCGGATACTCTGCCGTCAGATAATCGATGACGGACAGTGCCAGCTCTTCCACATTCAGGATCTCATCGTTGATGGAACCGATCATCGCAAGGTGCAGTCCCACCTGCTGATCCTCAAATTTCGGCCAGAGGATACCAGGCGTGTCTAAAAGCTCCAGCTGTTTGCTCAGGCGGATCCACTGTTTTCCCTTTGTAACGCCCGGCTTGTTTCCGGTTTTTGCACAGGCTCTGCCCGCATACGCATTGATAAAGGTCGATTTTCCGACGTTCGGAATCCCGACTACCATCGCACGGACCGGACGGTTTAAGATGCCGCGTTTGCGGTCACGCTCGATTTTCTCTTTACAGGCCTCCTGCACGGCGCTGTTGATCGCCTTCATGCCGGCTCCGGAACGGGAATTGACCTTCACAACGGAATATCCCTTTCCTTTGAAATATTCCATCCAGGCGTCGTTTCCGCGCTCATCGGCGAGGTCCGACTTATTCAGCAGGATCAGCCGCGCTTTGTTCTTTCCAAGTTCATCTATATCCGGGTTGCGGCTCGCCGCAGGAACTCTCGCATCGACCAGCTCAATCATCAGGTCGATCAGCTTTAAATCCTCCTGCATCTGTCTGCGGGCCTTCGTCATATGACCCGGGTACCACTGATAATTCATGCATTTTCTCCTTCTGTGCGGTTCCGTTTACACGAAACCGATTTTCTTCCACGGTGAAATCGTAAACCAGAGCTTTCCGACGATCCGGTCCGAATCCACAAGTCCCATGCCGTTGTGGCGGCTGTCCTCGCTGTTGTTCCGGTTGTCGCCGAGCACAAAATACTGTCCCTTCCCGACCGTGATCGGCTCGGAGGCAAGCCCCGCGTTTGTGATTGCCGGAAATTCGTTCTTCTCGTTGTAGACCTCCCCGTTGATGAGGATCTGGCCGTCCTTGATCTGTACCGTCTCGCCCGGCAGTGCGATCACACGCTTGATGTGGATGCTCGCCTTTTTGTCCTCACTCGTCCGGAATGCGATGATATCGCCCCGTTTCGGAGAGCTTAAGCGGTACATGGCGGAATCCATCAGCACACGTTCGCCCGGCACGAGAGTCGGCTCCATGGAGCCCTCCTGCACCACAACGCTTCTGCAGAAGAACCAGGAAAATGCCGCAGCCAGAAGAACCGCCGCAATGATTTCCAGAATCCAGACAAACGTGGACCGGATTTTTTTCTTGTAGAAATATTCTTTTACATATCTGGTATTCATACCCATAGTGTAATTCTCCGTAAGACAAAACCGGAGAAACACAATTGCTCATGTTCCTCCGGCCATCCTTTTAACGACTTATTATTTTACCAGCTCTTTTACTTTCGCTGCTTTACCAACACGGTCTCTTAAGTAGTTCAGTTTCGCACGTCTTACTTTACCACGTCTGATAACTTCTACTTTCTCAACGTTCGGAGAGTGTACCGGCCATGTTTTCTCAACGCCTACGCCGTTAGAGCTCTTACGAACAGTGAAGGTCTCTTTGCTTCCGCCGCCCTGTCTTTTCAGGACAACGCCTTCGAATACCTGGATACGCTCACGGTTGCCCTCTTTGATTTTACCGAAAACTCTTACGGTATCACCAACGCGGAACTCCGGTGCTTCTGCTTTTAACTGTGCATCTTCGATTTTCTTAATAATGTCGTTCATTTCTTTATCTCCTTTTTTACCCTGGATGTTCTTAATGCCTTTCTGCAACAGCGGACCATCTCTTTACTCACAACAAGTTACATTATACTATAATGCATCCGCAGATGCAAGTATTTTTTTATCTTTCCATTCGCCGCTGTACAAAAGGCTGCGAAGCGAGAAGGAAAACCTCTGCAGCGCCTCCGCAGACGGAACACCGACGAGACGCGCAACGAGACGGAACCCGTTTTTTGCAAGCTGCTCTTCTATCTTTTCTTCTTCCTCCGAGAAGCCGTCCGGGCATAAGAATACCAGCGGTGTCTCTTTTCCGGCAAAGCTGCGGATGTACTCGCTTTTTGCTTTCATGCCCTCCTCGAGCGCTCCCGGAAGCTGCAGAATCAGCAGGTCATGCTCATCAAACTGATTTTTCTGTTTCCGGATCTTCTTTCGTCCGAGGTCGAGGCTGACGCCGTAGCGCGTCATGCCTGCCAGCAGATCGTGCGCCCAGGCGGATGCTTCGTCTTTCTCGCTGCATGCGCAGGAAATTTGGAATGCATTTTCCAGAAGGTCCGGCCGCCGCTCGGCTGTCCGCACCAGGGAGGCCTCATGGCGCCATGCTTCGATCTTTTTGTGGTCACCGGAAAGCAGCACCTCCGGCACTTTTTTGTCATGCCACGTCTCCGGTCTTGTATAATGCGGGTACTCGAGCAGGTTGTCCTGCAGCGACTCAAACTGCGAGGATTCCTCGTTGCTTAAGACTCCCGGCACAAACCGTGATACCGCATCCACCAGAACCATCGCACCGAGCTCGCCGCCAGTTAAAACATAGTCTCCGATCGAGATATAGTCCGTTACCACTTCCTGCAGCACGCGGTCATCGATGCCCTCGTAATGGCCGCAGAGCAGCACAAGATCGTCCTCGAGCGCCAGCTCCTCCACCATCGTCTGGTTCAGTACCTTTCCCTGCGGTGTCAGATAGACCGTGCGCGGCTTTTTCCCGATCTTTTCGGCTACCGACTGGTAAGCGCGGAACACCGGTTCCGCCTCCATGACCATGCCGGCCCCGCCGCCGTACGGGTAATCGTCCACACGGTTAAATTTATTTGCTGAAAAATCCCGGATATTCGTCGTCTCGAGGGAAATATAGCCGTTGTTGATGGCTCTTCCGAGGATGCTGGTGTGCAGCCCCTGCTCGATCATCTCCGGAAACAGCGTCAGAATATGATATTTCATCGTCTTTTACTCTCTTTATCAGTCAATCAGACCCGGGAGAAGGTGAATCACCATCTTCTGTTCGTCCAGGTCCACATCCAGAATGCAGTCGTGGATTGCCGGGATCAGAACCTCGCCGTGCTCTTTCGAATCTACAATATAGACGTCGTTTGCGCCGGTCTCCATAACGTCGCGTAAGGTGCCGAACAGTTCGCCGTCCTCCGTGTACATCTGCATGCCCTGCAGATCTGCGATATAGTATTCGTCCTCTTCCAGCGGAATGGCATCCTCCCGTGTTACATAGAGGCTGCAGCCCTTGTACCGCTCGATATCGTTGATGTTGTCAATTCCCTTGAATTTTACAATGGCAAGCTGTTTGAAAAAACGTACGCCGGCCACATGGAGTTCTTTTTTTTCTTTTCCGGTGTCGAGAAAAACCCGGTCGAGAGAAAGAAAACGCTCCGGATCTGTCGTCGGATATACCTTTACCTCACCGCGCACGCCGTGGGTTGTGGTAATCACGCCAATCTGCAAATATTCTTCCATTCAAAAACCCTTTCCAACCAGTTCTGTTATTGAAAGAAAGGAACCGGCAACAACTGTCGGTTCCTTTTTCATATCTTTTACTTACTGTAAAATTTCTACGACAACTTTTCTGTCGCTCTTTGAGGAAGCTGCTTTTACTACAGTACGGATTGCTTTTGCAATACGTCCCTGACGTCCGATGACTTTTCCCATATCTGACGGATCTACTTTGAGCTCCAGCAGAAGGTCATCACCGCTGACAGTTTCTGTCACAACTACCTCAGATGGATGATCAACCAGAGATTTTGCAATTACTTCGACAAGTTCTTTCATTACAAGATACCCCCGTATGAATTATTTCTCGATACCAGCCTGTTTTAAGAGTTTGGCAACGATTTCGGTCGGCTGTGCGCCGTTAGCCAGCCATTTTTTAGCAGCCTCCTCGTTGAAGCTGATTGCGCTCGGCTCACGGTTCGGATCGTAGGTTCCGATCTCCTCGATGAAACGTCCGTCTCTTGGGGATCTGGAATCTGCTACAACGATTCTATAGAAAGGAGCTTTCTTCTGTCCCATTCTTCTTAATCTCATTTTTACTGCCATTTTTCTTTACCTCCATTGTAAATTCATTTATAATTTTATGATTTTTCTTTATATGCTAAAAGGGAAGTTTGAATCCTCCTCTTTTACCACCCTTACCGACCATTCCGGTCATCTGTTTCATCATCTTTCTTGACTGTTCAAACTGTTTGATGAAACGGTTTACTTCCGCGATATCAACACCGGCGCCTTTGGCAATTCTCTGCTTTCTCGACGGGTTGATGAGATCCGGATTTTCTCTTTCTTTCGGCGTCATGGAAAGCACGATAGCTTCCTTTCTCGCCATATCTTTTTCATCCACCATACTCTCGAGGTCCTGGCCCTTCATCTTCGCGCCGACGCCCGGAAGCATATTCAGGATGCTGGAGATGCCGCCCATATTGCGCATCTGCTCCATGGAATCGAGATAATCGTTGAAGTCGAACTGTGCCTTCTTCATCTTCTGTTCCATGGCTTTTGCTTTCTCTTCGTCGATGTTCGCCTGTGCTTTTTCAATCAGGCTCATCACATCGCCCATGCCGAGGATACGGGATGCCATACGGTCCGGATAGAACTGTTCCAGATCCGAAAGCTTTTCGCCCATGCCGACATAGAGAATCGGTTTGCCGGAAACCGCGCGGATCGAAAGTGCCGCACCGCCTCTGGTGTCACCATCTAATTTTGTAAGCACTACGCCGTCGATGCCGACTTTATTGTTGAACATCTCGGACACATTGACTGCATCCTGTCCGGTCATAGCGTCTACTACCAAAAGGGTCTGATCCACAGGAACAGCCGCTTTGATATCCTGTAACTCCTGCATCATCTCTTCATCGATGTGCAGACGGCCTGCGGTATCCAGAATCAATACATTGAAGCCGTTTGTCTTTGCATGCACCAGCGCTGCCTTTGCGATATCCACCGGGCGGTTTTTATCTCCCATGGCGAATACTTCCACACCCTGCTTTTCTCCGTTGACCTGCAGCTGTTTGATCGCTGCCGGGCGGTATACGTCACAGGCTGCAAGGAGAGGTTTTCTTCCCTTCGCTTTTAACTTTCCTGCGATCTTCGCCGTTGTGGTTGTTTTACCGGCTCCCTGAAGACCAACCATCATAACGATAGTAACTTCACCTGCCGGGCGCAGTGCAATTTCCGTTGTCTCGGAACCCATCAGCTTGACCAGCTCGTCATTTACAATTTTAATGACCATCTGGCCCGGATTCAGTCCGTTCATAACGTCCTGGCCGACTGCCTGCTCCTGTACGGATTTGATAAACTGTTTTACTACTTTGAAGCTGACATCCGCTTCGAGAAGTGCCATTTTTACTTCCTTCAGCGCAGTCTTTACATCCGCCTCGGTAAGACGGCCCTTGCTTCTGAGATTTTTGAAAACATTCTGGAGTTTCTCGGTTAAACTTTCAAATGCCATGCTCAAAGCTCCTCTAATATATCCGATGCGATTGCCGCAATCCGCTGCATCACATCTTCTTTCGGGGTATCACCGGAAGGATCTGTCAGCTTTCGGATCTCGTTCACATTTTCCCGGATCTGCACAAAGCGTTGTACCAGATGAAGCTTTTCTTCATACTCTTCCAGTGTCTTGTTGCAGCGTCTGACCAGATCGTGGACTCCCTGGCGGGAAATGCCCCGCACTGCCGCAACCTCGCTCAGGGAAAAATCGTTGAGCACCACGTCCTCGTATACCTGACGCTGATGTTCGGTCAGAAGTTCGCCGTAAAAATCATACAGTAATGTCTGTTCCAATATTTTTTCCATTGCGATCACCTTGGTTATCATACACGAAAAGGCGCAGGGTGTCAAGTATTTTTTCTTGACAGTTTTAAAAATTTTATCATTCATCCCGGAAGCCACAGAAAAGGCGCATTTTCCGCGGTTTTTCACAGAAAATACGCCCTTCGCAAAGCCTTTTTTATGGCTACTGCAGCTCCGCAATCCTTGTCACTGCCACATAAATTGACTGAATTTTGTACCACGTCGGATAATCTACAATGCCCGATACCGGCAGGCCGAACAGCCGCTGAAATGCTTCGACCGCGTCCTGCGTCTCTTCATCGAAATACCCGTTTTCATAGACTGTCGGAATCGACGAATACACTTCCGCAATCACATTTAACTGTTCCTGCATCTGCAGCACCTTGTTTCCGGACGAGCCGATGG
>CAVBNJ010000116.1:0-7782 GCA_963596755.1 bacterium | reverse complement strand
TTTTTGCATACTGATAAGCGTACGCATTATGCATCTCGTCTCCGCGTTTTCCATCATAAAAAACTGCTTCATCCGGTACAATGTCTCCGAAATCAACCATGCTTCCGCGAATACCTGCATCCAGTCGGTCTTTCCACTGTGCTGCCAGCAGTTCTTTCGCACGCGGATGGGAAAAATCAATGTAAACCGGAAGTTCTTCTTTCTCGTCGTTTTCATTTCTTGTAATCGGAAGCTCTGACTCCGGGCATTCCGGCAGCAGTTCCTGCGCCAGTTTCTTCGGCATATTAGGGAACTGCCAGGAAAACACTTTCATTCCATACCGTTCTCCAAACGATACCACTTTGTACAATTCTTCTTTTTTGTATGCTCCAAAGAAGGAAGCGCCAGCTCCTTCTGCATAAAAGCCAGAATGCGGGATATCCCGTTCACTGAATTTCTTCATTGCCGCCATCTGCTCCAGCGCGACATCATGCAACGGTCCATTTTTCCATCTTCCGGCGCCGCCGCCCGCCCATGGTTCAAATACCCACTCCGGCGGGAAAATCGGAAGACCTGTGAGTTTTCCATAAGCCGTCATCGCTTCCAGCGGCGTTCCGCTCCAGATATAAAAATCAAAAACATCTCCAAGTGCTTCTGCCGAAAGGTAATCTGGTGCAGAGTCTCCCACATCCATACGCATCCGGTAAGAAGTATTTGCAAAAAAGCTGAAACCTTCGCCTGTATGTACCAGCGGAATATTTTTGTAGGCCTGATTTCCAATCGAAGCAAGGCAGCCCTCACAGGCATCTCTCTGCCACAGCGCAACTGTTTTTCCATACTGGTTCACGCTGTCAAAACGCTCTCCGAATCCATAAACGGCGCTGTCTTCGCGGATTGAAAATCGAATTCGTGAAGCCGAAACAGTTTCCTTTTCAAACACAAATGAAATATTTTTCAAATTCGTAATTGCTTTTCCATCCATGCAAATATCCAGTGTTTCCTTCTGAATCATCATTTCATGCGCCTGGCTCCTGATCACATACGCATGCTCGGATTCTTCCATGGAAAATACTTCTGGCTTTTCCTCAAAGAAACCCTTTTTGCCGGAAACCATTCGGAAACCGCCTGCTGCAGGATAGATCATGAGCTCCCATGCTCTCTCTTTTGCTGCAGCGCAGATCGTTATATGATCTCCCTCTTCCAGAACATCTTTGATTTCACCGCATGATGTCCATTTTTCGGCATCCTGGTTTCCAAAACTGTGATCTGCATACCACCATTCACTGCAGGTTCTTAAAAATGCAAGATAGCGATCCAGCTCTGCGGCTGCCGCTTCCCAGCGTTTTTCTCTTAATCGTTCATTCACCAGGCGCTTCTCCACCCATGGATCCATTGGCTCCCACGGATTTGCCACTTCCTGGTTAAAGAAGAAGTCAAATCCTTCCAGTGTCAGGCTGTCCTGCCAGCGCTGGGCAATTCGGATTCTGTCTGTCAGATTCTCCCGTGTTGTCGGTTCCCCGCTTTTCTGCAGCAGATAAATTTCCTTTCGTTCTTCCTGATCTGTTTTTTCCAGAACTCCCGGTCTCTGCCAGTGACAGATTCCGGACGGCATGAAAAATACAATGCCGTTTTCAATTCCTGTTCCTCCAGTTTCTCCGAAATACACCTCAAGAAATGTCTCAGGATCGTACTCAAACCGATCCGAATAGTTTACGTTCAGATCCAGCGGTGTTGGGCAGAGAATTTCACTTGACTGATGTTTTTTCCGATAAACCTGAAGATCAAAGGAACCATTTTTCTCCGGTTTTCCGCCAAAAAGCACCCATGGTATCTCAAACAGTGCGTACCATCTGTCCTGCTGAATATTTACAGCCGCAGAATACTGCTCTTTTGGAATCCCTGTTTTTTCTCCCTGGTCCTGCGGATCTTTTCCGCCGCCAAGATACGCGCGGTCCCCGCTGATATACGTCATCCCTTTTTCCAGAAAAGCACTGCTTTCTCCATCCCGTTTCGCTGTAAAAACGGCAAAGTCTCTTCTCGAAAACTCTCTTCCGGAAAGTACCAGTTCTACCTGATCTTTTCGTTTTACCGTAAGCTCTGTGACGGTATTTTCTTCTGTCACAATATGATGACTGTTTTCTTCCCGGTTTTCAAACAGTACAAACAATTTTTCTGCTGTATACAGAAATTTACAGCTTGTCGGTGTCACCGGTGCCGGATTTCCTCCCGCCCGGAAAAAGTCCTGTATCACCGCCGCATTTTTCCATTCTTCCGAATCATAACGAAAATGTTCTGCTTTCTGTTCTTTTCCCAAAATAAGTGATGAAACCCCGAATTTCAGCTTTCCCATAAAGAACTCCTTTCCCGCAGTTTTTTCAACCGCAGACTTCTTCTGTTACCTCTCCCTTATTCCGACATACAATATAAAAGTTTCCCTGCGCAAGTGAAATCGGTCTCTGATTTTTAACCGCGATTTCTGTTGCGCCGTCACTGTCGTTCACGAATACTTCTATCGTTTCTTCTTCATTCCTGCGTACAAAGCCATATACACGATCCTCTGCCAGAATCGTTGCGAACGACCCATTGCGGATGACCGAATGACTTTTTCGAAACTGAATCAGTTTCTGATAAAATCGAAAATTTTCTTTTTCCCCCGGTTTTTCTTCCCATATCATACACTTTCTGCAGTCCGGGTCATTTTCTCCATCCATTCCCGCTTCATCTCCGTAATAAATGGACGGCGAACCTGGAAACATCATCTGCACCACAACTCCCAGTTTAAATGACTCCCACCGATGACCGCAGCTGTTGATAAACCGTTCCGTATCGTGCGTATCGAGTGCATTGAACATCGCTGCATTCGTTTCAGATGGATGACGCGAAAGCGCCGTTTCCAGACGATATCCCAATGTTTGCGCATCAATACTCCGCTCTGCAAAAAAATCCAGCATTGCCTGACGGAAAGAGTAATTCATAATGCTGTCCATTCCGCACCCATTCAGCAATCGTTTTCCCTCGGCCCATGTTTCTCCAATCAAAACGAGTTCCGGGTTCAAACGTTTCAGTCGATCTCTGATTTTCAGTACAAAGTTCTCGTCTATTTCATCAATCACATCATAACGATAACCATCTGCCTGCACTTCCCGTACCCAGTATTCCAGTACCTTCAGAAGATACTCCTGCACCTCCTGATTTCCGGTATTTAATTTCGGCATGCCTGCAAATCCGAAAAAACATTCATAGCAGTCTGCATCCTCTTTGACAGGAAACCGCGTAATATGATACCAGTTCCGATACTCCGATTTTTCCTGCTTTTTCAAAAGATCGGCAAATGCGAAAAATTCGGTTCCTGTGTGATTGAATACCGCATCAAAAATAACTTTTATTTTCTTCTCATGTGCCTCCCGGATCAGCGCCCGCAGATCTTCCTTCGTTCCAAAATGCGGATCCACCCTGTAATAATCCGTTGTGTCATATTTGTGGTTTGACGGTGCCTGGAAGATGGGATTCAGGTAAATACATTCAATCCCCAGTTCCGCAAGATACCCGAGAGATTTTCGGATCCCCTCAAGATCACCTCCCATAAAATTGGAAGGGGTTGGTCTGCTGCCCCATGCCATACAGTTTTCCGGTGCATGAGACGGATCTCCTTTTCGAAAACGCTCTGGAAAAATCTGATAGTAAACCGTTCCCTGGCTCCACTCCGGCGGCAACTGCTCCACAGGACTGTCGTTCGCATATGCATATTCAAAAAATCCCGAATCCGGGCACTGTTTCACTGCGCCCCATGCGTTATACCAGAATGTTTCTCCACCCTTTCCCGTCACACGGAAATAGTACTGAAGATATCTCGCCGGTTTTTGAAAAGAAACGCATGCCGTATAGACAGTCGATGGTCCTAAATGGTACTGCACGGACATCGGTTCCTCTTTTGTTGTTTCTTTTCTGTGATTTTTGTGAAAATAAATCAGTGTACACGTTTCTATATCCCCGCTTGCCGCCCGAAAGGAAAAACTCAGATGAAATCGATCCGGTGCGTAAATTTCCGGGTACATCCCACTGTGATAAAAGGCAGCCAGATTCATACTATCTCCTTTCCGAAAGCTTCAGCACCCTGCATCCGTGCGGCGGAAGAACGGTATGGAAACTCTTCATTTCTCCGAGCTCTTCATGCAGCCAGAGATCCCGGACACTGGCGGTTCTGCACGGCAATACTTTTTCAAAATCAATTTCTACTTCTTTGTCTTTGGCATCTCGATTAAATACAGAAAGAATCATTTCTCCCGATGCGTCTTTTCCCACCCAGATGGTGCTGTCCGGATTTTTGGAATCCGTGGACAACGGGAAGGATAAAACTTCTTTTTTATTCCATGCAAGAAGCTCCTCATTCTGATAAATCCATGCGCGGTCTTTGATCGTATCATACTGATCCGCGATATCCAGCGGTGCTCCCGCAATTACTTCCAGTGATACCGCCGATTTGCACTCCTCATCATTTGCAAACGTATTCAGACGAAGCATATCCGCATCCATGATCATGTGATGGTCTGCAAAAATTTTTGACCAGTAAATCAGGCCTTCAAATGCAGTCGTACACTGAGACCAGTAATCAAAATGCATTCCTCTGTTTCGATCACTGAAGGTATCCCAGCCGCCCGTACCGGAATCTTCGTTAATGCGCGCCATCTGGCCCATGCCAAATTCATTTTCACCATTATTTTTCAGATGCGGCATCACAAGACTGATCATAATCTGATCCCCTGCAGCTTCTTTGATCCATTCGAGAACTTTTCGATAATTTGCCGATCCATGATCTCTGCCGATTTTTCTTCCTTTGTCCATTCCATCTTCATACCAGGAAATAAAATCAATCCGCAGGAAGTCTACATGGCAGTCAATAAAATGCTGTACATACCCCTGCACATACTCTTTCGCTCCGGGACGGTCTGCATCTACCCAATACAGTGCTCTGTCTTCTCCGTTTGCATAAGAAAAGCGGTCCCCTGTTACGCCTTTCTCATTTTCTCCATCGTAAACATACGAAAGATCCGTAATGTCCCGTACCGGAATATCTGTGCCTTTGACCAGAATTTTTTCGTTTTTCACTGCTGCCGGGCTGATCCAGGTTGGATTGTAATAAACCCCGAGAGCCATTCCCCGCTCATTCAGATAATCCGCCCAGTATTTCCAGTCATGCTTCCAGGAATCATGATGGCGGGTCAGGTATCCATTTTCATTGATACAGAAGGAATCCTCGATCCATCCGTCTGTGCATACCATCTCATATCCGTATGGAACAAATTCCTTTGCCATCCAGTCAATATTTTCCTTGAAACGGTCTTCCGGCATAAACGTGTTTTCTGTAAATTGATGCTCATAGGTGCACCAGTAAAGTGGTCCTGTTTTTTTATCTAACTTTAATCTCATGTAAAAACCCTCCCGTTTTTCTTATTCTAATCGCAGATATACAACAGAAAATACCGACAAATCATCCAGTTCAAACGTAATCTCCTGCCGCTGATCATCCCCTGTTTTTGCTTCGTAATGCAGTGCTGTCGGCTCCTGAATTTCGCTGTCTGGTGTCACAGCATAAATTTCTTTCTTTTCTCCTGGAAGTTTTACTTTTACTTTTATTTTTTCTGCACACTGCGGAAGTTCCGCGTGTGTTCTGTTCCAGTTCATATCCGAAATTCCTGTAAAGTTTACGAAACGTACAGAGAATTCCCGGCCTCTTTTATAAACCCGAATCCAGACCTTGCCCGCTTCCGGGTACGGTGACCATTCAACGTTTTCAAATGCAAATTCAGAATTGATTCCTCCGGCGTACTGCATCGTCATGTCTGTCCAGCTTTCCGGGAATAAAAGTCCGCCGTATGCGGTAATAAAATCATAGTATTTTTTCAGTGTTTTCTGAATCGGATGTTCTCCCATTCTGCAGTTGTCCGGGTAATATGCTTCCGTCAGAATGCGTCCTTCCTCTCCCAGCAGAAGATGGTATCCGCCAGATGCAAATATCGTTGCCATCGCAAGCTGTGCTGTTGCTCCATTCAGATTACTCTCCGGTTCGGTTTTAAATGGATTCAAATATGCGGCCAGAATTACCTTCTTTTCATCCGCTGTTCCCCGTGCGTGTGCAATCAGACGGTACAAATCTCTGTAGGTATCATTCGGTGACCAGACTTCTATATAAACACAGTCTTCCCGGCTCTTTTTCACAGAATCTACCGGCCAGTTATTTACCGCATTAAAAATGAACTGCTTTTCCGGATACGTTTCTTTTGTCTCATTGATCAGATCACGAAAATCATCCGCCAGATCACGAATAACGTGCTTTCCATTTTCCAGAACCAGCGCTTCTTTCGGATCTCCATACTGATCCATATGCACACCATCGAAACCATTTTTCAGCGCTTTTCCATACTCCTGTAAAATCTGCTTTCTCCACGCTGTTCCCCTGTGAATGTCCATCAGCCATATTTTGTCAATGAACACCATGGGCTTTCCATTATCATACAGATATCTGCATTCCGGATGCGTTTCCTGAAAGGATTCCGCACCATAAACAGCACCATATGCCATCGCCTTTGCACCGCACGCATGGACTCCTTTGATCTTTTCGGCAACGGCAGCCATAGAACCTTTTCTTCCCATGATATCGGTATAGATATCACCCTCCGGATAGAAATCATCATGACGGTACATCCAATCATAAAACTGAATCACATTCAAATGCATTTCTCTGAAAAATTTCTGATAATCTTCTTTCTGTTTATCTTCCTCCGAAAAGCTGCTGAGAAATCCATATCTTGGAGCCTCTGTCCAGCAGTTCACAACATCAAATGCCGTATAACAGCTCCCAAGTTTCTCATTCTTCTCAAAAAATTCTGCTTTTACCAGATATCCACCCGTTTTTTCCGAAACGTTTTCTGCCAGTGGGACATATGCTTCACGACTCAGGGCGAATTCCATTTCCAGATTTTTCCCCTGATAGGTAAACAGCGAAATTTTCACCCTGTCTGCTTTTGCCTGCTCTGGTTCTTTTATTTCCAGATAAATTCTTTCTCCAATTTCATACTGTGTTTTATCAGGTATCACATAAAACTGTGTATTTTCCATCTTCTGCCCTCTCCTTCTCTCAAATTTTTGTCTGTTTCTAAAAAAGCCCCTTCTCCGGAAGTAAACCGGAGACGGGACTTTCTCTCGAAAAATCTTCGCGGGGGATTGCTTCGTCATTTTGGTACTATTGTTCTTTATGAATTACGTGAATCTCTGTTTCTTCCAATTCCGGAACACTGACAATGACGGCTGTATCCTCCCTCCAATACCAGCCGGAACCGTAATTTAATGCATTTAAGGACGCTCCTTCCGGAATCGAAACCCCATTCAGCTCCAGACTTTCCGGCTTTCTGTCAAATCCAAGAAGAATCACAAACTCTGTCTCGGATGCATGGCAGAGGGTAAAGAAATCCTCCCCTTTTTCACTGGAAATTTTGTATTCCATTGCTTTTCCATCTGCATACCGTTTGCCCGAAGTCTCATCCGAAGCTCTGCTCATAAGAACGGTATTCTTTTTTTCATATGTCATGCTTTTTCCGAGCTGCAGTTCTCCATTCATCACAGTTGGAATGCAGGCTCCCTCCCGGATATAAACAGGAATTTTATTGATTGGAACATCCATCTGGAAAATTCGATGTCCATCAGTCATTCTGCTGTAATCCAGTAAATTGATCCATTTTCCGGACGGGAAATAGATTCTTCTCTTTTCCCCTTCCTGATGAACTGGAGCTGTCAGCAGGTCAGGAC
>CAVBNJ010000115.1:0-7792 GCA_963596755.1 bacterium | reverse complement strand
GATGTGCGGCTATGCGAGAAAGTATCACGCCGAAGGCGTTCTGAATACCGACTGGGGCGACTGCGGCCACATCAATCAGCCGGATTTCTCGACGCCGGGCCTGATCTACGGAGCCGTCTTCTCCTGGGGCGATGACACCGACAGCTTTGAGGAGCTGAACGAGCAGATTTCCCGTCTCGCCTACGGCGACCGGAGCGGAAAATTTGTTTCCTATATGGCAAAGACTGCAGAATGCTCCATCTTCGACTGGTGGGATGCCAATGTGGTTTACGAGGAGAAAGTGCTCGGTCATCCGAATAACCGGAATGCTCTGTTTGAGGCAAGAATTCAGGACGAGGCGAAACGTGCGGCTGTACATGAAACGCTCGTATCGCTGAAAAAAGAACTGAAAAAGACAGCCGGTGCGCTGGAAGAGTCCTGCCGTCCGATGGTTCCGGTACTGGAGCTGACGATGGATGCGATCGACATCTGGAACGAGACAGGTGCAAGACTGTGCGACATCGAGCTTGGAAAAGAGAAGGACGAGGCAGCCTGCGCAGCACTTGCCGGCCGTCTGGAAACCTGGTTCATGAAGTACAAAGCATCCTGGAGAAGCATCAGCAAAGAGGGTGACCTGCACCACATCGCCGAGATCGTGTTCTGGTATGCAGACATTTTAAGAGGACGCAAAGCGTACGAAAAGTAAAAATGTTCTCGGAAATGAACAAAGTGAACATGAAAAATGATTAAATGAACGATTAAAAGTAACAAAACAAACAAAAATTTACATAAAAGTGAACAAAAACACTTGACTTTTGGACGGAAATGGACGAAGATAGACATATACAACAAAATGTCCGTATGCCGCGGCAAAAAGAAAAAGCAAGAAAGAAAATCATAACTTTCACAGGAGGGAAAAACAATGAGTAAAATTATCGGAAACGATCTGCCGAACATGCCTTGGCAGGAGAAACCAGCAGGAGAGCACATGCCGGTATGGCGCTATGATCAGAACCCGATCATCGGCCGTTACGAGCAGAAACGTTCCAACAGTATTTTCAACAGCGCAGTTGTACCGTTCGAGGACGGATACGTAGGTGTATTCCGCTGCGACAGCCGTTCCATCAGCATGGATATCTTCGTTGGAAGAAGTAAAGACGGTATCCACTGGGAGATCGAGGACGAACCGATCAAATTCGAGGGCGCTGACGAGGAGATCCTGACAAGAGAGTACCGCTATGATCCGCGTGTCTGCAAAATCGACGACAAATACTATGTAACCTGGTGCAATGGCTATCACGGCCCGACCATCGGCGTTGCTTACACTTATGACTTCAAGAAATTCGTTCAGCTTGAGAACGCATTCCTTCCGTTCAACAGAAACGGTGTGCTGTTCCCGAGAAAGATCAACGGCTACTACATGATGATGAGCCGTCCAAGCGACAATGGCCATACACCATTCGGTGATATCTTTGTCAGCCAGAGTAAAGATATGGAATTCTGGGGAAGACACCGCCACATGATGAGCCCGGTCCGCGGTGACGAGTCCGCATGGCAGTGCACCAAGATCGGTGCCGGCCCGGTTCCGATCGAGACAGACGAGGGATGGCTGCTTATTTACCACGGTGTTATCACTACCTGCAACGGCTACGTATACCGTATGGGATGCGCGCTGCTTGACATTGACGAGCCGTGGAAAGTAAAATACAGAACCAAAGATTACATCATGGCTCCGATCACCCAGTACGAGTGCATGGGTGATGTTCCGAACGTAGTATTCCCGTGTGCAACCTTAAGCGATGCAGCAACCGGAAGAATCACCATCTACTACGGATGCGCAGATACCGTAACCGGTATGGCATTCACAACCGTAGATGAACTGCTGAACTACGTAAAAGAGAACAGCCTTTAATTCATAAGATAATTTAAAAAGTGAAAAGTCCGCCGGGCTTACGGGTGAAAAAGCCTGTAGGTCCGGCGAATTTTATACAAAGCATATCAAAATGACCCCAGAAAAATACTTGAAGGAGGCACTATGAAATTCGTAAAAGAGCGTGTGAACGTGATCTGCCAGGAACTGGCGAGACTTTCGATTTCACAGAAAATCAAAATCACCGATATGCAGGTGAAAAACGGCTGCTATATCACACCGGCAGAGGCCGATGCATCGGCAGAACCGTGGACATCCTTTGATACCGTAAACGACCGCTGGTACGGACCGGACAAACATTACTGGTTCCGCACCACGATTACTGTACCGGAAAGCTTTGAAGGAAAGAACCTCTGGATGAGAGTCCACGCAGGTCTTGACGACTGGGATGACGGAAGAAACCCGCAGTTCCTTCTGTTTGCGAACGGCGAAGTGATCCAGGGTATGGATATCAACCACCGCGAGGTTCTGGTAAGAGAGAATGCAAAAGCCGGAGAGAAAATCCAGCTTGACCTGCAGTCCTACACCGGAACACTGCACAGCGAGTTCCGTCTGCTGGCAGATCTCGAGGAGCATGACGCAAAAATCGAGGAGATCTACTACGATCTGATCGTCCCGATGCAGAGTCTGAACCGTATGGACGAGGATAATAAAACCCGTCTGGATCTCGAAACTGAACTGACGAACACAATCAACCTGCTGGATCTGCGAAAACCGTACAGCAAAGAGTTCTACGCTTCGATCGAAGAGGCAGAAAAATACATCCAGGAAGCCATCTATGAGAAAATGGGCGGCTGGGACGAAGTCGTTGCAACGTGTATCGGTCATACTCACATCGACGTAGCATGGCTGTGGACGATTGATCAGGTTCGCCAGAAATCCTGCCGAAGCTTTGCAACCGTATTAAAACTGATGGATGAGTACCCGAATTACCGCTTCATGTCAAGCCAGCCGAAGCTCTACAGCTTTGTCAAAGAAAGACATCCGGAAGTATACGAGAAGATTCGACAGAGAGTCAAAGAAGGACGCTGGGAGCCGGAAGGCGGCATGTGGGTTGAGGCAGACTGCAACCTGACATCCGGAGAGTCTCTCGTGCGTCAGTTCATGTTCGGAAAACGCTTCTTCAAAGAGGAGTTCGGCGTGGACAACAAGATCCTGTGGCTGCCGGACGTATTCGGATACAGCGCAGCAATGCCGCAGATTCTGAAAAAATGCGGTATCGACTACTTCATGACCACCAAACTGGCATGGAACGAATTCAACAAAATCCCGTATGATACCATGAACTGGGAAGGTATCGACGGAAGCCAGGTCTTCACACACATGATCACGACCCTCGGTGTCGGACAGCCGGAGACCAGCTTCTTTACCACATATAACGGAATGCTGCACCCGGATGCCATCATGGGCGGATGGGACCGCTACCAGAACAAGGACATCAACAACGATATCCTGATCAGCTACGGCTACGGAGACGGCGGCGGCGGCCCGACCAGAACAATGCTCGAGACTTCCAAACGTATGGAAAAAGGCATCAAAGGTGTGCCGAAAGTACGTCAGGAGTTTGCGAGAACGTATTTCGACGAGCTGCATGAGAAAGTAAAAGACAGCAAACGCCTCCCAACCTGGATCGGCGAGCTGTACTTCGAGTTCCACCGCGGAACATACACCTCCATGGCACGCAACAAACGCGGCAACCGCAAGAGCGAGTACGCAATGATGGAATTAGAGCTTTTGTCCGTTCTGGCTGAAAGCACCGGAAAAGCATATCCGACCGAGGAACTGAACCGCATGTGGGAGATGATCCTGACAAACCAGTTCCACGATATTCTGCCGGGCTCCTCCATCCACGAGGTATACGAGCAGACGAAGAAAGAGTACGCGGAAATCGCTGAAACATCTGCAAAACTGATCGGCGAGCGCATGGAAGCACTCTGCAGTACAAAAGACGAGAGCGTAACCGTATGGAATACCCTCGGCCACAGAAGAAATGATGTTGTTGTCATCGGCGAAACAAAAGCAGAAGCCCTGACCGACGGAACCACCGTATATCCGGTACAGCAGACGAAAGACGGAGCTGTTGTCTATGCAGAAAATCTGCCGTCCAAAGGATATCAGGTACTGCGCCCGGTAAGCGGAGCTGCTGCGGAAACACCGTTTGGCGTAACGAAAGCAGGAGAGGGCTATACCCTGGAGACTCCGTTCTACACGATCCAGATCGATGCAAACGGCGAATTCACATCCCTGTTTGATAAAGAGAACGACCGCGAAGTGCTTCAGAGCGGAAAAACCGGCAACGAGCTGCGCATCTATGAGGACAAACCGCTGCAGTACAGCGCATGGAACCTGGATATCTTCCACACGGAGAAATCCTGGAAGGTAGAAGGCGTACGCCGCATGGAGTGGACAGAAAACGGTCCGGTCCGCGCAACCCTTGAGATCGAGCGCGAAGTCATGGATACCGTGATCCGCCAGCAGATCCACTTCTACGCAAAAGACCGCAGAATCGACTTCGAGACCTACGTTGACTGGAAGTTTGCCGAGCATGTACTGAAAGTTCACTTCCCGGCAGACGTTCACAGCGATGAGGCAACGTACGATATCCAGTTCGGTAATGTGACAAGAAAACTGCACACCAACACAAGCTGGGATCAGGCAAGATTCGAAGTATGCGGCCACAAATGGGCCGATCTCTCCGAGGGAAGCTACGGCGTCAGCCTGATGAACGACTGCAAGTACGGCTATTCCATGAAGGACCGTGTGATGACACAGACTCTGATCAAATCCGGAACCGAGCCGAACCTGACCGCTGACCAGGAAGAGCATTTCTTTACGTACTCCCTGTATCCGCATGCAGGAACATGGCGCGAGGCAGGCACGGAGCAGGAAGCTCTGAACCTGAATGTACCGGCAAAAGCGGTTGCAGGCGCAGCAGAAAAAGACCGCAGAGAGTTCCTGTCGGTAGACAGACGCAACGTAGTGCTTGAAACTGTTAAGAAGGCAGAGGACGGCGACGGCGTGATTGTCCGTCTGTACGAGGTGGAGAATGCGAGAACGAAAGTGACTCTGCACTGCGAAGATACGATTCTTTCCGCAGAGGAGACCAATCTGCTTGAGAATCCGATCGAAGGTGCCATTGATGTGAAGGAAAACGAGATTTCATTTACGATCAAACCGTATGAGATCCGCACGATCCGTATCCGCACAGCAAAATAAGAGAAAACGCAGTAAAAAAGTACAGCAAAAAAGACACCGTGTCCGGAAACGGAAAACGGTGTCTTTTTCAAAACGTGATAAAAATAAAAATCAGTCGCCGGTGGATTCCCGGTACAGTACGTTGGTGCCAAGATACGTAACTTCATGCGGAGTGCGCGGATATTTGATCCGGTACAGAATCTGAAGAGCCAGACGGGAGCCGAGATCCTCGTTGAAGACCTGAACGGTCGTCAGATGTTCGGCCAGAAGATCCTCTGTGTTGTTGTCGAAACCGGATACCGCAACGTCCTCCGGTACGCGAAGGCCCCGTTTTTCCAGAAGCTGCATCAGAATGCAGGCAACGTAGTCGCTGGCGCAGACGAAAGCGTCCGGCATGCGGGACAGAGAGGAGAGAAACGTGTCGATTTCCTCGCGGTACGTATCGATGCCAAGCGGCGTCGTCAGGCAGAGGGATGTGTCCACTTTTTTTCCGGCATCTGTGATTGCCTGGCAGAAGCCTTCGTATCGTTCACGGTTGGACTGCGCGTAGCCAATATCGCCGATGAAGCCCGGAAGGGTGCGTCCCTTCTCGAGAAGATGGGCGGTAATGCGGCGGACGCTGGTGCGGCTCTCCATCAGGAGCAGGTCGCCGTTCAGTTCATCCGGAGAAACGAGAGACGAGGTGTCCAGAAATACCTTTGGAATCTGCGTTTCTGCGAGCAGACGCAGAAGGCGTTCGTTGTACACGTTCAGAACGATGATGCCATGAACACTTCCATTTGTGAGTGTGGCCGGCAGAAAATATGTTTTGTCAGCTGAAGTCGGAAGGTACGTGTAAACGAGATTGACATTGTGTGCCGAAAATACTTTTGCAATCTGATGGATGATGGTCATCCAGAAAAGTGATGTTTCCGGTCTGCAGACGGCAACTGCAATGTTGACCGGAGTGGTCTCCTCTGCGCTCTGCGGATACTGAAAATCCTCCGGGATGGCATAGCCGAGCTCCTGGGCTTTGGCGATGACCTTGCTGCGCAGGGAATCGGAGACTCCTTCGTGTCCGCTGAACACCTTCCAGACGGTCGTCCGGGAGATGCCCAGGGAATTCGCAATTTCCTGTAAAGTGACTTTTTTCATAGTTTTAACCGATCCTGTTACAAATTTTGGGTACTAATTCGTATTATACGCTTACTGTGTAACTTTTTCAACCTTTCCGTTGGAATGAAGAAGCAGAAAATGTGCTCCGTCAGCGCTCGGGCAGGAGATCAGATACGTGCGGCTTGTGGTTTCGATGGTGTAATCGAGATCTTTGACAGTTTGATTGAAATCGTTCGGTGCATAGGAAGCAAGTGTCTCCTGTAAAACATCGAGGCTGTCGCTGTAGGAGCCGGTTGTCTCAAACAGAATGTTTTCTGCGTAATACAGCTTGCGGAGCTCCCATTTGCGGTACTCGTCCTCCGGAATGGTGATATCGCACGGCGCGTCGTCACGGTCCTCAGAGAAGAAGACGAAAGCCCAAAGCTCCGGGTAATGAATGTTGATGACACCGGTCGGAGCCCATACCCAGTTGTCTTCCGGAAGAACGTTTCCGTTTTCGTCGGTGCGTTTTACGTAAGTGTTGTCTTTCACGTCCACATTCCACTGAACACGGGAGAAGTTCATACGGTAAAATTCTCCGTTCTTCGGGGCGCGGCGCTCTTTCTGGTACTCATACAGTGCGGCAAACGGAATGACAACCTCAACACTCCAGCCTTTGCTTTCTGCGGATGGATCGTTGACGGAACCGTCTACATGAACAGCGGTGCGCAGGCCGTGCATATCGTAGCCATTCAGGCCGCTTCCGCCGTCGCGGTACGGCTCGGCAAGAAACAGATCCCATACGGTGTTCAGAACGTTCATTTCGAATTCATAGTAATGGTACGTATCAGAATCCGGGTCAACGAAGATTTCAAAATCATTGTCGAGGAAGATGACGGAGTCGTGCTCGGTCTGGTGTCCCCAGATTTCATCGCCGGCAAGATCGGCTGCTACATACAGGTTTTCATCATCCCAGAGCATTTTGGCGCGGGTGACAAAGCGCGGAAGCGGCATGTGGCTTCCCTGGATATCAAGAAATTCATCGGTATACGGGGCATCATCCCAGAATGGTTTGTTGATGTTTCCGTCTAACTCGAATGGTTTTTTTGCGCGGTGGCAGGTGTAAACCGGCGGTGCGAACGGGACTGCCGGAACCGGAATCGTGATGTTTGTACTCATAGTAAAAATCTCCCTTTCAAATATCTGCTGTAATGATTTGTGTGAAAAACACGATAAAAAACGTGTTGACGAAAATCATCATAACACCAAAAGTAATAAATTTCAACATCAAAAATGAACAAAAATGAACGAAAAATAACTTATTGTGGACAAAAGAAAAAGAATGCGTTACAATAAAGCCACTTAAATATAAGGAGAAACATAGGAGGAAATACAAATGGAAGTATATCAGAACGCGGCCCTTTCACCGGAAGAGCGTGCAGAAGACCTGCTGGGCAAAATGACGCTGCAGGAAAAAGTAGGACAGCTGAATCAGCGCCTGTACGGATTCCGGATCTACGAGCGACAGGGTGAGGAGTTTACGCTGACAGAAGAATTTAAAGAGGAAGTAGAGCGCATGGGCGGCCTTGGCGTCCTGTACGGCCTGTACCGCGC